>JAKAZF010000398.1 GCA_021826605.1 Planctomycetota bacterium
AATCGCCCGATCATCGCGCGCGATGCGGCGCGTTCGCAGCCGGTGACGCGCACGGCGAACCAGAGACCGCCGAATAAATCAGCGAGAAAACCGGTTTCCGGAAACCCAGCATAAAACGAGTAGCCAATAGCGATAATCACCAACGACCATCCAGCGTCAAACCGGCGATGGGAGGCAAGGCCCAGCTCAATGCCGAGCAACAGCAAAGGTAGAAATGGCAGCGTGTTCGAAGGAGCGTCCGCAAGAATAATGAAGGTCGACGAACAGCCAAACATCACCCCGCCGAGCAGCGCGGCGAGGCGTGACAGCCGCAATTGGATCAGCAGCGCATAGGTGAATAACCCAGCCATCATTTGCATGAGCAGCCGAACCATCAACCAACCCGCTTTGAAATGCAGCAAGAGCGAAAACGGCAGAAAAAACGCGCCATTTTGAAGTTCAGCGGCTAAAGGTGTGCCAACCCCCTGATACGGGTCCCACCAGGGTATTACGCCATGCAGCCAATCCTGCGCGCATAAATGTCCTAATGCTTGGGTAGTATAGCCAATATTCGGATCGAACCAGTTAGGAAACCCAGGAACAGGACCGCGCACAACGCCTGTGGCAATTCTGCTCACAAATAATGCTGGATCGTCGCGATAAATTCCGGCGAGGACTAAGGTATTGGCGAGTACAATTGCCAGTATCAAGATTAAAATTGCCGAGATGTGCTCGCGGATGTTGACGATCAGCCTGATCGTCGGCTCAGGAGCACTCAATGGACGCATCGATATTGTGTTTCGTGCAAGCGGCTCGATACACTCCAATATTGTTTTATCTCATCAGCGTTCATACTAAATATAGGTGATTGTGCACCAAGGTAGACCGACATTGCTAAAACGAACATGTCAGATCACCACATATCCTGCCCAGACTAGGGAAATTTCAATACAGGTTAGGGCGAATGATGTGGTCAATATCGCCATCCCCAGATATCGATGTTTTGAATGAAAAATTCCGCCTGCGATAAAAATAATCAACGCTGGATAAAGTAACCGTATCCCATTTATAAAATAATTATACGTTGAAGCAAAAAACCATATATAACCAATAATAACAAATAAGCTTGTTGCAAATAATGATCTAAACTTACGAGATATGATTAGCGAATAAATAGCTATCAGAGTTGCAATCACATTCATATTATATTGTAGGTAGTTATTTAATATTGATAGATCGTAAACCGAAATATCAGTATGACCGCGAATAAGTTTTAAAGAAAAAACATAAGTTTTATAGAATGAAAGGCCGTACCAGGGTGGAAAAAACATCAATTCAACATGCGTTAACAGCGTTTCAGTAGGAATTACGTCGTCTGGAACGGCCCAAGCGGCCTGTGCAGCGACGAAAACGATGGGATTGCCGAATTTATACCAAAGATAAATCATGAAGGCCAACAAGCCAGACACCGAAAGTAAGCCAAACGCGAAAATTTGGAGACCTTCTTTAAAGGTGCGCGAGTGCAACAGCCATCGGATACCCCGATGAAGGCATAAGCCGAACGCGACAAATACAATTGTCGGAGCCGCTGCGGAGCCAATCCCGCACCAGATCCCGGAACGTGTGAATTTTCGATCCAAGTAGGCATCAACTGCATAAATTGTGCATAGATTAATGAGGCCAGTGGGATAGCCCATAAAGAAGAAACAACTCGCTGGCCAGAACGCATATAAGGCTGAGGCATTCAGTGAACATTGGCGATCTTTGACGAGCTTTTGGGCCAGGCGATCAAATGCAGCGACAGACCAGAGCCCAAAAACAACACCGGGTGCAATTGTCGTGATCCAACTTCGGCCCTGCGTCAGAAACATTAAGGAGCGTTCAATCAGGCTGTATAGCGGGAAAAACGCGACGTTCTGATATCCTTGAGATCGCATGCCGGTACGCGGATTCCATGAATATCCATTTTCAGCGATGTCGCGATACCAGCAACCGTCCCAAGTTAGGAGGTGCTGGTTAAGTCCGGGTCCATATTCAAATTTTCCTGGAGGCAGTAAATGTCCGAGCGAAACCCCCAAAATCAAAGCTAGGAAAATACCAACATAAATCCCAATTAGGTTGATTGAGACCATATTAGTAAAATGAATATCATGTCTCTTTTGCTCTGTAAGACATGTTTTTTTGACGTTTCTTAATGTCAGTGACATAGGAAGCTCTGCGACACACGAATATGGCTGTCAGCATAATTACAATGACGATGCAACGTTTGTTTTGTATCAGTTTGTAATGCCATTATTGTCTCTCCAACGGACTCCAATAACCCGCGTTGAAATACCAAATGGGATATGATCCACAAATGCTGGGGCTGTGCCGTATTTGATTTTCTGCTCATGCCGACCTCGCATGAATGGCCGCCCAAATCAAAAAAATCGGCGTCATTTCGGCGTGGAGTAGAACCGAAACATAGGGGCAGATGGCGGGCCACATCAGTAGCGTAACATCGGCGATGGTCAGCCGCTGTGCCCGCCAGATCATGGCGGCGAGGGCGAGCGAATAGCCACAGAGATCGTCGGTATAGGCGTAGGGGGTGATCAGCAGCGTCAAGCAAATCGTGATGGCCGCGCGGTTTAGCGGGTCGATCTGCTGATCGCGCCAGAGTTTTGCACCCCAGAGGATCGCGCCCACGGCACCAAGCGCCTGCCCGGCGAGGCTGATGGACACTGGGAGCGAAAAGCTGCGCAGCATCCAGAAGATCGATGCACCCCAAATCTCCCCGCGCGCGGGAAACGGCGCGAACAGCACGGCGCGTTGGGCCGCCGCGCTAGCCGCGAAAAAGGCCCGCCAGATTGGCCAGCCAAACATCAGCGTGGTGATCACCAAGAGCGCCGTTGCCATTGCGGCAGCGGCGGCGAAGGCCGCATAGCGCCGTCCCGCCAGGAGCAGGAACGGGCTGATCAAGGCGGCTTGCGGCTTGATGATCAGCGCGCCGATCAGCGCCCCAGCGCGCTTGGGCGCACGATCCAGCGTCAGCAGGCTGGCCAGGAACAGCGCGCCGGTGAAAAAACCGAGCTGTCCCAAATTGAACGACCAAAGCGCGGCCGGTGAGACCAAACCCAGGGTAGTCGGCACCCAAGCCACCCCGGCCCAGCGCAGCGCCAGCATAGCGGCACCGAGCAAACAAAACGTCCAAACCGCGAATCCGCCTCGAAAACCGCCCAATGTGGCCAAGGGCATCAGCAGCAAGGTGGGCGGCGGATAATACCGTCGCTCCGTCCGCACACCGGTGTCGCGCTGGTTCACGGCAGGGGCAAATGGCGCATAATCTGATCCGGCCCGACCGTGCCGCACCCACCGCCCCGCCGCCCAAAAGGTGCGAAAATCCGGACTGGCCTCGTTGCGCAGTTGGGGGCGCGTCATGCCAGTGGGCCGCGCGATTAAATCGGCCAGCCAGTGCCCGGTGATCCGCAGTTGCAGCAGCGATAGTGGCAACAGCAAAGCGAGCACCACATAGGGCGCCCAGCGCGATGGCGATGTTAAGCGTGCATGCTGCATTGACGCATCCATGCGCGCGTCTTACCGGAATTTAATCCGTCGCGCTACAACCCTGATGCGCGATCAACGAGGCGTGATCGACGCGCGAGAATCACAGCGCGAGAATCACAGCGCGAGAATCACAGCGCCAGAATCACGGCGCGTCGCCCTTCAACATTTGGCGCAAATCGGCGCGGATCGGTTCGGGATCGGCGCCAATGTCGTTCCGCAGCACATCCGCCCAATCGCCGACATCTTCCACGCGCGTTGGGTTGTCGCGCAGCAATTCGCGTTTGATGAACGGGTAGCCGGCGAGCAGCAATTGGCGCCATAAATCCGAGGTCGGGTTCAGGGCTTGGCGCTGGGCAATGGCGTTGCGTAGCCGCAGCACGTGCAGCCAGCGGGTTAAGTCCATCGGGT
>JAKAZF010000399.1 GCA_021826605.1 Planctomycetota bacterium
CTGGACCAGTTTAAGACTCTCGATATTCACTGCGTAGTTAATGGTCATCCCGCACATCGCCAATATCGTGATGGTGATTGGGTGTCCTTTGCCGCAATGAACCAGCCGGCACTTCCAGCGCTTTCCCTGGAGGCAAATAATGCGGGACCAGTCGCTGCTGTTATCACCAGGCCCGGTCGATACGATTGTGCATTGGCCTCCGGTCGGCACGTCACAATCAGCGTGCCGCAGATTCCGCCGTCAACTGCTATTAATGGGCCTTGGAGCGTGCGGTTTCCTGACGGTTGGGGTGCTCCCAATCAGATAGTCATGAATAAACTCATTGCCTTGAATAAGCATCCCGATTCCGGGGTGCGCTATTTTTCCGGCACAGCGAAGTATCAGACTGAATTTCATTTCGCGGCGAACATGCTGGCAGCGGATCGGCGGATTTACCTGAACTTGGGGCAAGTTGCGGTTATGGCGCAAGTCCGTTTGAACAACCGCAATATGGGTATATTATGGAAGCCTCCATTCAGCATTGATGTCACCGCGGTGCTGCAACCTGGCCGCAACCATCTGGTTATAGAGGTTACCAATTTATGGATTAACCGGATGATTGGCGACCAGCAATTGCCGGAAGATTCTGATCGTTCCCCGGCCGGAAACTTAATCCGATGGCCCCAGTGGCTGCTGGACGGCAAGCCCAGCCCCACCGGGCGATTGACTTTTACCACCTGGCAGCTTTGGAAAAAATACGACACGCTGGCGGACTCCGGATTGATCGGCCCGGTGACATTACAGACCGCTATTACAAAGGATATTACGGCATAAATGAATACCTTGCGTTCCATTACGAATCATCAACACCGTTTAAAAGTCGGTCTGTTCGGTATTGGCCTGGAGGCATATTGGCCGCAGTTTTCCGGGCTTAAGCAACGCCTGGAAGGATATCTGGGCGTGGTGGAAAATAAACTGAAACGCACGGATATCGATATTATCAATCTCGGCCTGATCGATACACCGGAGAAAGCTCTTCATGCCGGGCACCAATTTCGCGAAGCCGATGTCGATCTGATATTTTTATTTGTCAGCACCTATGCCTTATCCTCCACGGTTTTACCGGTGGTGCGTCGCGCAAAAGTGCCGGTGATTATTCTTAATCTTTCTCCGGCTGCGGCCATCGATTATGGCTCGTTCAACGCCCTGCGCGATCGCACAGCCATGACTGGCGAATGGCTGGCCTGGTGTCAGGCCTGCCCCGTGCCGGAGTTAGCCAATGTGTTTAATCGATGCGGCATTGCATTTCATCAAATTACCGGCGTGCTGGAAGGTGACCCCGAAGTATGGAGTCAGGTGGATCAATGGCTTTGTGCCGCGCGCGTGGCCTATGTGATGGAACATAACCGCCTGGGTGTGATGGGACATTATTACAGCGGCATGCTGGACATTTACAGTGATCTCACGCAGCAATGCGCCAGCTTTGGCGGCCATATTGAAATTGTGGAAGTCGATGAACTTGCGGTTCTAAGGGCGGAGGTTTCCCCGGAAGAAATCGCCCGGCGCGTGCACTACTTCCACGAAGTCTTTGATGTACAAAGCGATTGCCCTGGGGAAGAACTGGATCGGGCCGCGCGCACCAGCCTGGCGCTGGATCAACTGGTGGAAAAACATCAGCTTGGCGCGCTGGCCTATTACTATATGGGCACAGGTAATGCGGCCAACGCGGATGCCATGAGTTCCATTATTCTTGGAAACTCGCTTTTAACCGCCCGGGGCATCCCCGTGGCCGGAGAGATGGAAATAAAAAACGCGCAGGCCATGAAAATCATGGATGCTTTGGACGCAGGCGGTTCGTTTACCGAATTTTACGCCATGGATTACAAACATGATGTGGTTCTAATGGGTCATGACGGTCCCGGCCATATCGCAATCGCCGAGGGCAAGACCAAAGTGCGGCCATTGCAGGTGTACCACGGTAAAGTTGGCAGCGGATTGTCCGTGGAAATGTCGGTCAGGCATGGCCCGGTTACACTGCTTTCCGTCGTGCAGACAGGAGCGGGGAAATTGAAACTTCTTACAGCTCAGGGCGAATCAGTACCCGGACCGATACTGGAAATCGGCAATACCAACAGCCGTTACCGCTTCAGCATTGGTGCCAAAAACTTTCTAGAAGCATGGAATGCCCATGGACCGGCCCACCATTGTGCCGTCGGCATCGGGCATATGGCTGATAAAATCGACAAGCTCGGCAAATTACTGGGGCTCGAAACCAGTCAAGTCTGTTGAATTTGACTTGCTCACTTCCCGGCACGACGATACTGTAGACATTTATTGAGGAAAATGCCACAGCCACGCGGAACCAATACAGCGCGGAAAAAAGGGATTTAAATGGAGACGTAGCGCAACCGACAAACAGTCTACGGCAGCGCTTCCGGCATGCATTTGGGTCCTTCAGTCAGTGAGGCAGGTCTTTTATGCGGCAATCCATACTCACCGGTCTGGTGATAACGGCGGCAGCGCTTTGCGGCGTTGTATTGTTTGTAATCCTGTTGACGGTTTTGAATCGCAACTCCGCGGTTTCCACCAACGCCGTCAGCGTTGCACCTGTGGTACATCACGGAAATTCCAACCCCTCCATTGGAATGGATCGCTTAGCTCAATCCGTACCGCCTGTGCCGGCAACAAAACCGGTTGCTCTGGCCAACGAGCTTTCCCCACCAGAAACGATTACCGGCCGGCAGCACCTGCCCCGGTTGCTGCCCGGCGTACAGGCACCAATGACAATTACGTCCATTGCGCATGTGCGGGCGCATTCATCATGGATCACCGCCTTAACCATCGATCCGCATGGCCGCTGGTGGATCGGTACCGAGGGTCAGGGCGTTTCATGTTACGATCCGAACGCAAAGAGTGGAGATCGTTGGCAACGATATAACAACCAACAATTCGCCCCCAATAACGTATATGCTCTGGCATGCGATGGAATGGGCCGAATCTGGGCCGGCAGTTTGCGGCACGGGGTTTGTGTATATAACGGCAAGAAATGGAGAGATTATGATCTCATTGCCGGGCAGGGCTATGGCCGCTCCGGCGGCGCAGGATATGACCGGTTGAATCCGGAAACACCTGGTGCGCATCGGCAGACCGTCAATAATGCCGATGCGTATACAACTTCACGTGCCGGGCCACTGGGGCAGCGCGTGTTCGGCATTGCGATATCACCCATTGACGGTGACGTCTGGATTGCCACCGCCAAGGGTTTGACCCGCTATCGCGTACATCAAAACATCTGGCAATATTACACGCGAGCCAATGGCCTGCCGGCCAATCAGGTTTCATGCCTTGCCTTCGCGCCTGATGGCACACTGTTCGTCGGCCTGCAATGTAACGGCCTCGCGGTGGCTTCACCAAAACATGATTATAAAACATGGACACACATCCGCGGACCTGTGACACCGCCAAGTGCGGCATGGGGAGCAGGTCTGCCGGATGATCGCGTCAACGCTCTGGCGGTGGTGCCGCGCGGCTTTCAGCATGGCCGGCCGGCCTACCGCGTATACGCCGGAACCGAATCCGGACTGGCCTACGGTGAAGACAACGGCCGGCTCTGGCAGTTTATCCGGGGGCGCAACTGTATTCTGAAGGTAAAGGGACAGTGGCATGTTCCACCGCACTGGAAAGCGCCGTCATCGGCGGTGAGAAGCCATCTACTGCTGACGGATTATGTCACTGCGCTGGCCACAGATTGCGATGGCAATATATGGGTAGGCCATCGCACCGGCGGATTTGAAATATTGAATCAGCACAATGAACGGATATTTCCGGGGGCCGATTCCGCCGCAAATTCCATAGCACATGATTTTATTGCGTCCATGGCCGCGCTGCCAAATGGTGGAATGCTCATGGGCGGTTATGAATCCGGTTTGTTTCAGGTAAAAGTAAAGTTA
>JAKAZF010000400.1 GCA_021826605.1 Planctomycetota bacterium
CCGCCGCTGTCGCGGACCAGAACGCCCATGCCGTCAATACGATCATGGCAATCACACAACCAGCGGTAATCTGCGGCCATGATTTTTTCAGCGTCGGTGGCGGAATCAGCGGCAAAGGAATATCCTGCGGATTGCCGGGGATATCCTGCGGTGTCGAAAAGCTGCGGGGCAGAATCTTAAGCAAAACCAAGGCGTTGGATAGCAGCAGCCCCACCGTACCGCCCAGCGCCAATTTTCCCCCAATGGACGCCGGTGCTGCCGCCGGCAACATGTCTGGTGCACCAAAAACACACGACGCCAACGCCACCGCCATGACCAGATACGGCAACCGCAGCGGTATAATAAAAAAATCCGCATCAATAGCCGAAGCTGCCAGGAGACAGGAGACAAATATCAGGTATAAAATCAGGGCTACCGCGCCACCGTGGAAATCCGGCGTGGGGCCGTGGTTCCAGTGGGCATCAAAAAAACCGAGATAAAGCGAAAGATATATCAGGCCGGTGCCCAATTCCACCAGCGGGTACCGCGCGGAAATCGGGGCTTGGCATGAACTGCATTTTCCCCGCAGCATCAGCCAGCCCAACACCGGAATATTGCGATACCAGGCGATGGCATTGTGACACATCGGGCAGTGGGAAGGCGGCCAGCTTAGGGTCAACGGCGCAGTGCGGTTTTTAAAGGTGACAATGGTTCCGTGCGCCGGCAGTCGCCAAATCACCACATTGAGGAAACTGCCGACGCAGCATCCGAGAAAAAAAAGAAATCCGGACATGAGCCAAAGTGGAAATTCCATGTCCCGCATTATGCCGTTAAGTATGCAAATCAGCCAGCGCTTGGCTGCCAATCATCATTATATTTTACGTCTGCGCATCATCGGCAGCATCACCAGTGCGGGCAATGCTAACAGCATCCAGGCCGTTGGTTCAGGCACGACGGTAGCCGTGCCGATGAGCGTTCCACTGCTGAATTCAAATAGATCGCCGGAACTGCCGATGGGAACTGCAAAGTCCAGCGAGTCAAATTATACCGACACCGGAATTCGTTTACCATTGTTGGCTTTCGCCTTTGTTTTACCGGTTTCACTGGCAGACTTGACCTTTTCAACCTTAGCCGGCGCCAACCCGGCACCGCGGTTCAGAGCATCAATGCGGCCGGAAAAATCCATGGCTTTGCGGTTCTTCCAACCTTTTTTATGGTAGGCATAGCCCGCGATTAAAGGGAAGGCCAACGTAGCTTCGCTATAGACCATCTGCTCATAAACAATATCCACCTTGCCCCAACTGCTGGCCTCACGCAACGTAGAGCTGGATAACGCCCCATCGCGAACATCCGCCACGGTTATTTGAATGGCATATTTGTGCATGGGGGCATCGGCACCCAGAATTTCAGCCGCCACGACAATATCCTGCGTGAAGTTCTTCGGTACTCCTCCGCCGATCATGAGTATACCCGTGTCCCGGTTCATAAGTTTGATCTGTGTGAGTTCCCGGAAATCTTTCACCGAGTCAATGCTGACATGGCTGTCCGGGCGGTTAACCTGGTGCACCACCAGACCAAAGCCGGCGGAACAATCGGAAAATGCCGGGCAGAAAATGGGCACGCCTTTTTCATGAGCGGTAAGAATGATGCTGTCACGATTTTTGGCGTTTTGGGTCAGGTACCGCCCCATGGCCGCGATAAATTCACGGCTGCTGTGCGGCCCAGGCGGTAACGAATCGGCAATGAGCCGCGTGGTGTCATCACAAATCCGCAATTCATCTTCATCAATGTAGGTATCATAAATGCGGTCAATGTGCAGGTCTCTTAGGACCGTATCATCGGCATATTGTGAGCCAAGATAATGATGAAATCCTAAAGCTTCAAAGAAATCCTGATCCACGATATTGGCACCCGTGGAAACAATCGCATCCACCATGTTGTTACGAAGCAGGTCCACAATCACCTTTTTCAGGCCGGCGGAAATCAGCGAGCCGGCCAAGGTCAGAATCACCGCACACTGCGTATCGCGCAACATGCGATCAAAAATATCCGCAGCACGGTATAGATCACGCGAAGTAAACGCCATGGACTTCATGGATTCCACCAGCGGCAAAATACCCGGCTGGGCGGTAATATCAATATGATTAACGGTTTGCTTCAGCAGATCCTTACGATTGACTTTAGCCATGCTTACGATCCTTTAAATTGCCTGTATTGAATTGAAAAACAAATATCACGCCAAGGCGTCTAATGTGTTGTATGAAAACCTGATATCCCATCCCTGCGGTGAAAAGTCAATTCGTTCCCACTGGTTATATTGCACATTCCACCCGACGTTACCGGACAGAACAAAAAATACAAAATAAAAAGCCACCGCTTTTTCTGGAAAGTGGGCTCACCGCCATCTGTCCGTTGCCGCTATCAATCGGGCACTTTCAGCACAGCCGTGTTCCACTTAGCGGTCGCGAAAGGGTCGGCATCAAGCCCCGAAACCAGTTTCATCTGGTCAGGGTCAGAATTAAATCTGACGGCCCGGTGCCAGCGACCTGCGGTGGCTACGTTAATTAGTATAGCCGTCGGCAAGTGCAATGCAAGAAAAAAATTTCCATTTTTTTCACCGCCGCCGGACGGCGCTTAATTAAGGCCGCAACCCCGGCTTTTTACCTCACCCCGGCTGTGGAATAGTCCCCACGCCCGGCCCCGCAACATCCGGCGTAACCGCTGATTCCGCGCCTCGGCGCTGCTGCTCCAGAGCCAGAATATCGCCTACCGTCGGCTTGTTGAGGGTCTGCCCGGTCATGATCCGTTTGACATCTTCAAAATCGAGCGTTTCATATTTAAGCATCGCATCTTTCAGGTTGGCTAATTCAGTCTTCTTTTCAACCAGAAGTTCACGTGCTTCCACATACGCATTACTGATAAAACGATGAACCTCACTATCAATAAGTTCCGCCGTTTTATCACTGTATTCGCGGGAGGTTTCATACCACGGCACGTTTTCGTCGTGGCCGAAACGTATCGGCCCCAGCGCATCGCTCATGCCATAATTGCAGACCATTTCCCGCGCGATATTGCTGGCCATTTTAATGTCCATGCTGGCACCGCTGGAAATTTCGCCGATGTATAATTCCTCGGCAATACGCCCGCCGAAAAGAATCCGCAATTCAGCCAGCAGGTACTTGCGACTGTAATAAAAGCGATCTTTCTCCGGCAAAGAGAATGTCGCACCGCCATAAGAACCGCGTGGAATAATAGTTACTTTATGAATAGGATCCGCACCGGGTGAAAAATATTGCACCACCGCGTGACCCGCCTCATGCCAGGCGGTAAGTTGCCGCTCCTCTTCGTCGACCACCCGGCTCTTCCGGGCTTTGCCAAAGCGAATCTTATCGCGTGCCTCCTCGAGATCGACCATTTCAATGGCTTCCCGATTCAACATGGTGGCGATCAGCGCCGATTCATTAATCATGGCCGCCAAATCCGCACCGCTGAACATGGGCGTTTGCCGCGCCAGGCGCAACATATCCACATCAGGCCCGAGCTTCACTTTCCGGGCATGAACTTTAAGAATTTCATAGCGCCCCTTGATATCCGGCAACGGCACAATGACCTGCCGATCAAACCGGCCCGGGCGCGTCAACGCCGGATCCAGCACATCCGATCGATTGGTGGCCGCCACTACAATGACCTGATCATTGGTGTCAAAGCCATCCATCTCCACCAGAATGGCGTTGAGCGTCTGCTCACGTTCGTCATGGCCGCCGCTGGAAAAGCCGTTGCCGCGCCGCCGTCCGACGGCATCGATTTCATCAAGAAATACAATGCAAGGCGAGCTTTCCTTCGCCGTACGGAATAAATCCCGCACACGCGAAGCACCCACGCCGACAAACATTTCCACAAAATCCGAACCACTGATCGAGAAAAACGGAGCTTCCGCTTCGCC
>JAKAZF010000401.1 GCA_021826605.1 Planctomycetota bacterium
ATGGCCGCTTGCTGACGCATCCTTCAATGCTGCCGGTGGATCGCGGCGTACATGAACGATTGGCAGGCTATCCGACTTCCGTTAATCGCACTGGCTCTACTGGTACCCAGGCCCCACCGGCCACGCGCCAAGCGGTAATACCAGCGGGCGTGGCGGCTCCAAGCCGTGCGGCCGTAAAAAATATCCAACTGCCGGTGAAGATGACACTCATGGAGGCCATCGCCGATGCCATGCAGCATAATTTGTCGATAAAAATCCAATCCTATACCCCGGCGATTTCAGAATCGCAGATTGTCGCCGCCGAAGCGGTGTTTGATCCCACCTTCGTGGGGCAGATTCAATATCAGCACCTGGATCAGCCGACGCCTTACGGCCAAACATTGGGCTTTTCCAATTCATCTGTGGGTATCAACAATGAAGATCAAGTCAATTCTCAAGTGGGCTTCAAGAAGCTTCTTTCCACCGGAGGCACCGTCTCTCTGATCGGGTCAGATAACTATCAGGATTTTCATTCCTCCACCAGTCTGCCGCCGGATATAAACCCTTCGCACACTGCGGATATGGCGATTGAACTTAAGCAACCGCTGCTGCGGGGTTTTGGTGCACAAGTCAATAATGCCAACATATATATTGCGCGCCGCAATCAGCAAATCGCGCTGTCGGAATTCCGCGCGGAGGTTATTAAGATTGTGGCTCGCGTGGAACGCACCTATCTGCAATTTTCCCAGACTACTTCTGACCTGCGTATTGAAAGGCAGTTGGTTCTCCAGGCCAAAAAAACCTTGCTCCGCCTGAAAAATCGCCTGCACATGGATGTCGACTCGGTGCAGATGAACCAAGCCCGGGCGGCGGTTGATCTGGCCCAATATAATCTGGCCTCGGCACAAAAGCAGGCCGGCGATTTATCCCAAACGCTCAAAGCATTGTTAAATGATCCTGCCATTCCCGTTGGCCCGGGCCCCAACATCATTCCCACCAACAAGCCTGTTGCGGTACCATTTGTCTTTGATTTAGATCAGGATATTGCCACAGCGTTGCAGCAGCGCGGCATCATGCGGCGCGATCGCATGGCAGTAGAAAAAGCGGGAATCCGCCGTAGCGTTGCCCAGAATGCATTGCTGCCAAAAGCCGATCTCATCGCCGCTACAGATTCCGCCGGTTTATCACCCGATGGCAGCTTCCCCGGCGGATTTAACCGTATGATCTCCGACCCGCATGTCGGTTTTACCGTCGGCATGGACCTGGAAATCCCCCTTGGCAATCGGGCGGCTCGTGCCAATTTATATGGCCGGCGCATGGTGCGCCGACAAGCATTAACGCAAATGCTTAAGGACGCCCAGAATATCGCACGGGACATCGCCAGCGATCTACTGAACCTGACCCAGGATTGGCGGCAAGTCCACCTTGCCCGCCGTCGTCGCATCTCCGCCACGGCCGTGTTACGCGGGCTGGAAGTGGAGGAACTTTCCGGCCAGGCCCTTGACCCGACATTTCTGCAGTTGGAACTCAATGCTCAGCAGGACCTTGCCCAGGCGGAAATCGCCGAAGTTCAGGCACTGACCGCCTACAACATTGACATGGTAAAATTTCAACGCGACAAAGGCACATTGCTGGAATTCGATCGCGTCGCCATCGCACCGGCCCCCGCAAGAACTGAACCGTAAGGCAGTATTTCCCGCGAGAGGCGCAATCCAGTTGGCAGCAACCCTGATGAGCGCATCTCTTTTCAACGGCAGCCCATGCAGAGGTAACCTCGCCGAAAAGGAAACAAACCTCCCTCTTCCAATAGGAAATCCCACAAATGCGCTATCCGTATCCCTTCTTGAAACCTTATCCGAAATTTTAACTGGAATTTACTTGACTTCGCTTTTGCGGCAGTTTATTCTTCGCCCCATAATCTTTCGCTTCGCGCGGCGCGAGATGGTACTCACCATAATTTTAAGGGAAAGAACCTCTTTTTCTTTTGGCGGTAGTGGGGATGAGAGAATCAATTTTGTGAGTGGAGAGAATGATACAGTCTGATGGTTTCTACATCGTTTCTCTGAGCGTGCTTGTTCTGGCGTCCAGAGCTTATACGAGGAAGGATGTTCGGTCATGGTTCAGGCTAAAACTAAGGCTCGGAGAAATTCCATAACACGGGCGTTGGCGCGATTACGCTCGCCGCGTATTTTCATTCCGTGGCTTTCGCAGAATTTACGTCATTTGCGACCGGATGCCTTTATGGAAGCCATCGCGGCCATGCGCGAAGTGCGCATGAGCCGACAACGATTGCGTCGTCCGGAGCGGCAGGGGCCGAGGGTCGAAATTCTTGAACCCAGGTTGCTTTTATCCAGCGTCAGTTGGATCGCCCCCACTGGCGGCGATTGGGGTGTCGGGGCTAATTGGAGTACCGGTACGGTTCCCGGTAGCGGCGACACCGCGATTATTGCCAGTCTCAATCCCGGGGCGCAAGTTACTTACAATACCGGCAATTCAACCGTGGCGGCAGTTCAGGCTTCCAGCCCGTTGGAAATCACCGGCGGGACGTTGACGGTTACGGGTTCCACGCAGATAACCGGCACGACTTTGATACTCGATGGCGGGACGCTGGCGGATACCACATTATCTACAGCCAGCGGCGGGCTAATCCAGACCTTAGCCGGTTCCACGACCACATTGGATGCCGGCACGCTGGGAGGCAATACCACCCTTACCGTCGCATCGGGTTCCACGCTCGACGTTGCCGATAACCTGACCCTCGGCAGCGGCGCAACCCTCAATGTTGATGCGGGCGGAACGCTGAATTTTGTGGATGGTACAAGCAACTCCCAGACCATTTCCGGCAGCGGAGCTATTACGCTGGATGCCGCCAGCGGTTCCTATGCGGCGGGCCAGATCAACGCCAACGGTGTCAACTCCGGCTCCCAAGTCACCTTTGACAATGGCGTGAATATCACCGGATTGGGAACCAGCACCGCGCCAAACAGCATTACTTCAGCCAACGGCAATACAATTGTTTTCGACGGCATTGTAACCGACGCAAGCATTTCCTCGGCCAGTGGGGGAGCACTTCAGGCGAATTCAGCAACCTTTCAGGGCACAACGCTTGCTGGTTCACTTAGCATCGCCAGTGGCACGGTGACGCTGGAGGATTATTATAATTATTCGATCGGCGGACCGGATGTTGCGGGTGTTAATGCGGGCACGGTTAGCATCGCATCGGGCGCAACACTGTACATGAGTAATGAGTATTATAACCTCACATCCTCTTGGACCAACGCTTCCGGCACGATTGACATCGCCAGCGGCGGAATCTTGAAGCTTGGCGGTGACTTCACCCAGAGTGACTTGGGCGTGATCAGCAACGTCGGTGGAACAATTGATTTCAGTGGCACGCTGACGAATACGGGACAGACGCTTTCTGAGACACTGCTAAACTCTTGGAGCATGGGCGGAGGTGCCGTCATCGAGGGGACCGTTGGCATAAGCGGGCAGGTCATAACGCTGGCAGTCTCAGCGCCACAATACTCTGGGGAATCCAACCTGACGCTGGAAGGTGTAACCGTGGACGGGACGGTGAACATCAATAGCGGTACGGTGTCGCTGGAGGACTACTACAATTACTACAGCGGGGGATCGGATGTTGTAGGTGTCAACGACGGAACCATCAACATTGCTTCGGGTGCCACATTAAACCTACGTAACGACTATTACAACCTCACGTCATCCTGGACCAATGCCACCGGCACGATTAACATCGCTGGCGGCGGCACTCTTAACCTTGGTGGCGATTTCACTCAGAGCGACTTGGGGACGATCAACAATAGCGGTGGAACCATTGATTTCAGCGGCGCATTGACAAATACCGGCGGCAATCTTTCCGCGGCGCTGCTGAACGGATGGACAATGGACTGGGGCGCGGTCATTGGTGG
>JAKAZF010000402.1 GCA_021826605.1 Planctomycetota bacterium
AAACCGTAATGCCCGTGGCCATGCTCCGCGACCAGTCGATTTTGTGCGCCCGGTTAACCCAAATCAACCCATAATAGAGCAGCCCAATGGCCTCATCATCATCGTCCGAAGCGGCAAACATCGGATTGAGCGAGGTCACCGACCCCGGCGGAGTCCCGGTGCCCAAAGCCGTCGGCACAATCACCGTGCCACACACCCGCGCCGCCGCGTCAGCCTGCGGCATTGCCACCCAAAATCCAGACAGCCCCGCCAACAGCGCCCCTACCGGCACCATCGCCAATAATCGTCGGAGCCGCGCAAAAACCCGATTTATGCTCCTGCTCCTTTCGGCGTCACCTTCGCGCCTCGGCAATCCGGCGTGGTGTAATGCAAATATTGCGGCGACCAAACCGCCGTCGGGCTCAGAAACTTATTCACGCCCCGCAGCCCTTTACGCACCAAAACAACCGAACCGGGCGCACCCTCAAAAATCTCTGGCTGCTGCTCCGCCGCATAATCCTGATATTGATACAAAGCCTGCATTCCCGGCTTCGTATCAACATCATTCAGCAGCCGGTCCATTTTTTTGTCGCTATAGCCCGATTGATTATACGGCGCCCCCGTGCGCAACTGCACACCATCGGATGGATAACTTCCCAAATCCCAACCAAATCCGGTTGCCTCCCAACCCAGCGGTCGCTGCGATAAGGCCAGTAATTGATTGAACGTGACGATGCGGATTTTCATCTCGATACCAACCGCCCGCAATTCCTGCTGTTGCAATTCGGTGACCAGCAACGCCGTCGCCCCACCCGAATAAGCCAGATAGGTGAACGAAAGCCGCTTGCCATTCTTGACCCTGATCCCATCCGGCCCCTTTTTCCACCCCGCCGCCCGCAGCAAAGCCCGCGCTTTCGCTGGATCATACCCCACCGGATATTGCCCCGCCTTGGCCGAGGGCGACAGAAATGTCGGCGGTTCCACCGGCACCGGCCCATATTCCACCGGCACCAAATCATGATCGAGCAAGTGGCTGGCCTTTCTCTGGTCCAGCGCATCCGCAATCGCTTGGCGCACCTTCAAATCCCGAAAAAACGCAACCTTCGGATTCTTAAAATTCAACCCGATATAATCAAAACCGAAATTTGGCAGCGTCCGCACCAACCGCACCCCGTTCAGCGCGTGCCCCTCATTCCATAACGACAACGGTAAATTACTAATATCGATAGAGCCCGTGCGCAGCCCTTCAATCTCCGCACCCGATGAGTGCTGGAACTTCATAATAAACCGCTTAATCTGCGCCTTATGGCCTAAATAAGTGGGATTAGGCCCCAACGTGAGATGCCGCCCAATCTTGTAGCTCACCACCCGGAACGGCCCGTCCACCACCTTGAAAAAACTCGGATCAGACTGCCGCCGCCACATCTGATTAATGCTATAATGCCCCCAAACATGCTGCGGCAGGGCAAACAACGTGCTCAAGCCACCAATAATAAACCAATCTGGATTAACCGGATGCAGCGTCGTCACCACGAACTTCTCCGGCCCTAGCAGCTTAAAGCTCTTCACCGCCGTCGGAATCCCGCCACCGCCATACTGCAAATAAGTCGGCCCCAGCTTCACGATCATGTCGAACATATATTTAACATCAGCACTGGTCACCGGGGTCCCGTCGGACCACACCCAAGGCCGCATCGACACGGTAAACACCGTATCATTCTTGGAAACCTTGATCGACTTCGCAATACTGCGCGACCAATCGATCACGTGATCACGATTAATCCAGATCACCGGCTTGAACAGCAAGTAAATCGCTTCACCATTATACGCCGAATCATCAAATAGCGGATTCAACTCAGTCACCGAGGCCGGTGGCGTTCCGCTCCCCACCCCCGGCGGCACAATCACCGTGCCACACACGCGCGGCGTCGCAGCCCCCGCACCCGCAGCCAAACTCACAGCAGGCCAAACCAGCACCAACCAAACGAGCAAAATCCGCCGGAACCATGCCGCCATGCCAAACCCCCGCAACCGCCAGACCCCTTAACCGCGAAACGATGGCCAAACCACCAACAAACGCGACCAAGCCCAACCATAGCACGCCCCACGCCAAATGCCGCGCAGCAACGCCCCAAAACCGATCAAATCATCGAAATCAAGGAGAAAAATGCAACGGGGCGGCGCCAAAGCACCGCCCCCGCATCACAACCAACCGCGATCAGAACTTCGCGGAAACACCAACCGTAATCGAACGCGGCGGACCTTGATAGGCCGACGCATAAGGCTGCGTCACAGCATAGGGCGAATTCGGATTGCCCGTCGGAATCTGCGCATAAGACAGATAGTAATGCTGGTAATATTTCAGACCCAGCAAGTTCTGTGCGTTCAGCGTAAACTTAAGATACTTAACGTCATGAAAATGAACCTTATACTTGTAGCTCAAGTAAAGATTCATCAGCAGGTAACCCGGTAACTTGAAATACTGCACCGGCCCAAGCCCAACCAATTCCTGGGCCAGATTAGCTTGCGGCGTCGGATAGTACGGCACCGTCGCCAAGCCCAGCGGCACGTTCGGGAAACCAATCGGCGCGATCGCGGTCGATTGCGGATCGATCGCGGGCGTGGTCACATTCGACAAAGCAGGCGACAAGTCGAACGTGATGAATTGCTGCCCGGTATAATGACCCGACAACCGTGCATCAAACGGCCCATTCTTGTAGCTGATACCGAAATTCCCGAAGAAATTCGGCGCCCCAGCCAACGGATCGCCCTTGAACACAAACCCATACTGGCCTTCGAACGGCGTATCTTGGGCAAAGAACGAGTTCAGATAGGTCGATTGGTTGTGCGAGAAATTACCAAACACGCTGATATGATTGGTAACATTATACTTCATCGACGCTTCTTCACCGCGGAACTGCTGCGCGCCGATATTATCATAGACATTCTGACCCGTTTGGTAGTTAACCAGGAACGAGAACGAACTCGTGATCTTCTGATAATAAATATCGGCATTCAGGTAGAGCTTGTTGGTGTCGTAGCGCAGACCAGCCTCATAGGAATGCACGATTTCGGGATTAGGCGCTTTGGTCGTGCCAATAGTGCCAATCGACGTGTTTACATAGTCAGTAACCGGCGCAAACCGAGCACCTTTACCGTAGCTGGCATAAGCAACCATATGATCAGGGAGATCATAGCTGACGCCGATATACGGCTCAGCAACGCGCCCAAAGTTCTTCAACTTATAGCCAGGTAAAAACCCTCCACCACCGCCAGCCGTCGTGAATGGAACCTTGTTGCTCGAATATACCCCTTGAATTGTTACACCCGGTTGGATGTGTAACTTATCATCGAGCAAATCGATCTTGTCCTGAACGTAAACGCTCATGACGGTTCGCTGATAACCACCAGCCGGATAACCAAAGCTATTGTAACCAAGAATTTGCGGCATCGGATCAGTGCCGTAAATAAACGACGTGGCACCTTTCTGCGTTTCCTTGGCAAACAAGCCGCCAATAGTAATCACGTTGTGCGGCAGGAAGATATTGGCCTTCGGCGCAAAGCCTACAGTTTTATTGATTGAGTAGTTTTTCTCATTGCTCTCGCCCGCAGGGTACGAACCAAAAGTAGCCAATGGATTGTAAGTAAAGATACCAGGCGTAGATCCATAGAAGTTCCCGGGCCCGATATTGCCATAGGCTAGATAAGGCACCTGGAACGTCGTTTGATACGGGAATTGCGGATCATACAGCACGCTATTAGGATTTAAATGGCTGGTAAATACATCCGAGTTGCGCAGGAAGAACGCGTGTGCGCTCAGGATTAAGTGACTATTAACATAAGTGCGGTCACCCAAAATCGCCGTCAAATATTTGTCGTTCTGCCGAAGATAAGTAAGGGCCTTCGGGAAATTATAGTAAAAGCTTTGAT
>JAKAZF010000403.1 GCA_021826605.1 Planctomycetota bacterium
CCGTGGCGACGCGGTCACGCTTCATGCGGATGGCCACGTCCGGCTCCACCGTGGTGCCGTAGTGCTGGAGCGCCGTCTCCAGCGACAAGCCCGCGTAGTCCTCACCCGCCACCCAGGACGCACCCACCGCGCCACCCTGCGTGCGCGCCGCCGAGTTGCGCACCGTAAATCGCCGGCATAATAGGGGCGAAACCTTTCACCACCTTCTTATCCGGATGCAAAATCATATACCTGATGTACTTATAATCCGCGACCTCGGTTTTGCCGTTGGTAAGCGCCTGCGGGTAGCCTGCCAGGTTCTTCCATGTGGGGCCGGCACCTGGCTTGCCGTTATTCGTGTGGCAGGCATTGCAGCCAAGTGTCGAATACAGTTTTTCACCCATTGCCACCGTTGCCGCGGGCAAGGCCGATTTCGCGCCGCCGGATGCCGCCGTTGTTTTTGCCGGCGCTTTACCAGCCGCGGGCGCCGACATCGCTTTTGTTCCGGGAATGTTGGGAATTTTCGGCTGCGATGCGGAATTAGCCTTGTTGCTGAGCGAATTGATATACCAGATCATTGCGTTCAACCGGCGGTTGCGCGTATGCCCCGGCCCCGCAAAGTCGTTATAAAAGTCCGGCATAATATTGCCGTAGCCTTTTACCAGTTTTCGCCCCGGATACAAAATCGCCTGCCTCAGGTAGGCATAGTCGGCGGTTACCGTCTGACCGTTGGCAAGCTGCACCTGATTCCCCGCCAGGTTTTTCCAGGTCGGACCGGTCCCCATTGAACCGTCCGCGGTATGGCAGCCGTTGCAGCCATAC
Organism: Planctomycetota bacterium; assembly: GCA_021826605.1. Next base: position 802 of record JAKAZF010000403.1, read on the forward strand.
GTGGAATATAACTCCCGGCCAACTTGGGCGAGTGGGAGTGTTTTGCCGTTATGCACCCAGATATTGGCGGCCGCCTTAAGATATTCCGCGAATTTCGCGGGACTCGCGACAATCACCGGAGACCGCATCAGGGAATGTCCATCCCCGCAATATTCGGCACATTGCAATTCGTAACGGCCGACGCGTGTTGGCTCCAGCCAGATCGTCATCACGCGGCCGGGCACAACGTCCTTTTGAATTGATAAGCTTGGTATCCAGAATCCATGCAAAACGTCGGCGGAAGTCATGGAAAGCTTAACCGCCCGGTTTAACGGCAAATACAGAGTTTTGGAAACCGCATGATTCGGATAGGTGAATGTCCATGACCATTTTTGCGCTTTGACCCCGATATTGTAAGTATTGGTGGGGGGGACATTCATATTCATGTAATATTTAAAGCCAAGGGCAAAAATTACCATGACAATAATCAATGGAATGACAGTCCACGTAATTTCCAATGGTGTATTGTGATCCGGTGATGGATCCGCATGTTGGCGGTTTTCCGTCCGGCGATATCGGATGGAAAAGAAAACAGTGAGTACCACAATCAGGGATGTAAAAAATACGGTAATACAGAAGAACAGTATCCAGAGAAACCGCACTTCCGGGCTGAACGTGGATGCGCCTTTCGGCAACCACCAGTCGCCCGCCATTTTTGACAACGGACCGATCAGGGACGCATGCGTTTGAAGAAGATTGGATAAAATCAAGATTTTGCTCCCGAAGCAGGGGGTCGGCGATGCTTGTGTTCCCAGTAAAACAATGAACCGAACATGGTTCCCAGTCCCAGCACCACCGCAATACCCGCCAGCGCCATAACCCGCAGTGCCACCGGCGTGTACTTTCCCGTATTTGGATCAAACTGGCAGCATAGCAGAAGAATTTGATCAAAAATATTGGTAATGCGGTGATCACCCGCCTGCACCAGGGCCAGGTTCAAATTGGCCGGATTATATTTAATGCCAAAAAAGTAATTGGACATCCGGCCGCCCGGTGTGCACACATAAATGCATGCGGCATGGTTGTATTGGCCGAGTGCCGGATAGTACACATAGCGAAAACCGACCGCGGACGTGACTTTTTTTATAGCCGATTCACTGCCCACCAGAAAGTGCCAGTGCTTCTTCAAAGCTGAGGCATCATTTGACTCCACCAAATAACCGGCTTTTTTCGTTTGCGCGGCATGGGGTGTATCGGTTGGATCAAAGCTGATGGTAATTACGTCGTAATCCGTGCCGATATGGGCCGGAATCTTATTGAGTGATTGCACCAATCCCGACTGCACAAAATTACAAACACCCGGACAGCGGAAATAAACGAAGTCAAGGATAACCGGTCGCCCTTTGTGAAAATAATCACCAAGCTTCACCCGCTGACCGTGACTGTTCGTAAACATAACGCCCATGGGAAGCCGGGCGCCAGGTTTGGGCGTAATACCGGCTTGCACCGCTTGCCGCGATTGCTGCACCGCATTCTGAATTGAATTAAAATCGGCAAATAATGAGCGAGCAGGCAACGCAGCTGTCGCCAGCAGAAAGATGAGTAGTACTGAAATTGTTCTGCCTTGGAACATGTCCCATTACGTCCCTGAACCCTGCCCAAAATGCGGCAGAAACCGTTCAATTTTCCAGGCAACCCTTTACGTCGCCGGGCCAACAATTATAACCTGTTTGCCCATCGATTTCTTCCAGGCGACCGGTTTTGTCACATGAAAATCGTGCCGTAACGACAGTGGCTTTGGGCACTACCAATTTTATCATTTCGCGGGTTTATCTGGAACCGGCGGCTGAGATGCTTTATTCGATTTATTGCTCAGCGTGTTGATATACCAGATGAGCGCGTTGAGTTTTTGTTCATGCGGGTGGCTTGGCCCGGAAAGTTGCGCCGCGTAAATAGGCGGCATAATTGGGGCAAACCCCTTCACCACCAGCTTATCCGGATGCAGAATCATGTATCTCAAATATTTATAGTCCGCGATCTCGGTTTTGCCATTGGTAAGTGTTTGCGGATAACCAGCCAAATTCTTCCAAGTCGGACCGGCACCCGGATTGCCATTGTTGGTGTGGCAGGCATTACAACCCATGCTTACATATAGCTTTGCGCCAAGTACATGCATGACGACCGGAGCGCCTGAGGCTTTCTTCTTGGCTGTCTTCTTCGCAGCCAGCAACACTGGCGGCATAGATGGGTAATACTGTCGAAGATAAAGGTCCTCCGCCATCCTCAAACCAACAGTGGCCTGGCTATGTGCGGCGTTGGCCCAGTGGGGACGCAAATCCGCAAGTTGACGGGCTTTAATCTTCGCCGCCCAATCCCCAACGCTCGCCATTCGCTGTCTTTGCAGTTCGTGGCGGTAATGATGGAAATACGCGCTGACGGCAATAATTAGGAATGCTACGAACAATACGAGAAACGTTCCGACGATAATAATGCTCTTGGCATCCGTGCCGTCATTGGAAGTGGACTTCGGATGGGAGTGGGTTATTGGGTCGTGATGCTGTTTCTGGTCATGCGATTCAGACATAGGTCACCTCAAAAATTCTCAAATGCGATTGATTCTGGTAGTTTCGGATCTCGAATCGGGAGCAGTGCTCCCTTTTGTAACAGGTAAAACGTGTGGGCCAGCAGCAATGACACCAGTCCCACCAGGCAAAGCAGGCTCGTAAGAAGTGCCGCTGGATGCAGCGGCATCCATGCCAGGCCGGCCAGACTGTGCGGCAGGGCATATGGATTAAATTTATGCACCCCGGCCATTGCCTTGCGCCCGGCGGCGGTTGCGGACCAGACCTGCGGCTGTATCCGCTCAAAAAAGTCCAGATAACCGAAAAACAAAAGCCAAATGCACCAGAACGCAAGCAGCGGCTTGACGCGTTTGCACTGGCGCGGAAGCATTCCAAAAAGCGGGATTATAAAATGACCGAGGAACAGCACGATCGTAATGATCACCCACGGCCCCATGTCACGGATGAGATAGTTCATCGTTTCGTCCGGTTTGTTGGCATACCAGATCAGCATGTATTGGGCGAACCCAAGATAGGTCCAGAACATCGCCCAGGCATAAAGCCAGCG
>JAKAZF010000404.1 GCA_021826605.1 Planctomycetota bacterium
GCAACATCCAAAGCCGATCCGGCCACTTCCAACAGACTCAATTCCTCATGGCACTGCGCGTGGAGATTCTGTCCCAGCGCCAGAAGTACCGAAGAATCATCAAATTGCGACACCGCCACTGGTGCCCGATACGCCCCGTGCGGCGTACGTTCAAACAAGTGCACCGCTTTTCCCACACGATCAAATACGCCTCGAAACTCCTTGCCATTCCCCAAGGGCCAGTTCATGGCAAAAACGTGCAGGCCCAGTACGCGCTCAAGCTCATCCAACAGATCCAGTGGCTCGCGGGCAGGCCGATCGAGCTTGTTCATAAATGTAAAGATCGGTACGCCGCGGCGTCGGCAAATTTCAAAGAGCTTCCGGGTTTGCGGTTCAATACCCTTCCCCGCGTCAATAATCATAATCACGGCATCTACCGCGGTCAGCACCCGATAGGTATCTTCAGAGAAGTCCTTATGCCCCGGAGTATCAAGCAGATTAAGGCGATAGCCATTGTAATCAAACTGCAAAACGGTGGAACTCACGGAAATTCCACGCTGCCGCTCAAGTTCCATCCAATCCGAGGTGGTGGCACGTTGTGACTTACGGGCGGTAACCGACCCGGCTAACTGCACGGCACCGCCATAAAGCAGCAATTTCTCCGTGAGTGTCGTTTTTCCGGCATCGGGGTGGGAGATAATCGCAAAGGTTCTTCGTCGGGCAATTTCGTCAGAAAACATATGGACTTTCAAAGCAAAAGTTTATCGGGCCAGGCAATTAATCATGAGTGCCGAATTACCGGCGGCAGATGCCGCATCCTAAGGAGGTGTAAGCGGTACTATAAAGGTATTGTTCCGGAATACTTCCATTGCGGTATATTACGATATTTACCGGTCAATTCCCAGCGGCTATATGAAGGGCACGGTTGATGCAAAACAATTGCCCACCTATACTCATGATGTGAGTACGATGATGGATATTAATCTTTCGCAAGCCCCGCAAACGCCCCAAGCCACGCTGAATCAGCGCGTGCAAGCGGTTCTTGACAGCCTGCGCCCCATGATCCAGTGGGATGGCGGCGATGTGGAGTTGCTCTCCGTGAGTGAAAATGGCGTGGTTTCCGTTCGCTTTCATGGTGCTTGCGTGGGGTGCCCAAGCTCCCAGGCCACATTGCGTCTGGGGCTGGAAAAGAATATCCGGGAACGCATACCGGAAATAACCGCCGTCATATCCGAAGATGATTTTAAACCTGCCCCGCCTGCAGATTCCAGGGAACATGACAAATCCGACGCCTGATCCGGTTGAACCGGCAACACACGCCGCTTAGGGGGCAGCCGCCCTTGACATCCTGGTTTATCCTCATACTATTTGCTGGAGAAAATGCGGACGATGAAAACGCTGATTGCCATTCCGGTATTTAACGAACAACGCTACCTGCGAAAGGTGCTCAGCGAAATCCGTCTGCACACGCGTGCCGATCTGCTGGTTATTGATGATGGTTCCACAGACGCTACTGCCGATATCCTTCGCACCATGCCCGATATTTCAGTACTGCGCCATGGCCGAAATATGGGTTACGGCCAAAGCCTGATTGACGCATTCGATTATTCCTCGCGTCACGGGTATCAGTGGGTCATTACCATGGATTGCGATGAACAGCATGAACCGGCGGCACTTCCAGATTTCCTGGCCGCCGCGGAAGCGGATAATGCCGACATCATCAGTGGCTCACGTTACCTGTTGTCCCAATCGCGCAAAGATGAACCACCGATGGATCGGCGGCTGATCAACCAGTTGATTACCGAGGTTATCAATCGAAATCTGAACTTGAATCTAACCGACAGCTTCTGCGGTTTTAAGGCTCATCGGGTATCGGCTATGGCACAACTGGATTTGTGTGAACCCGGTTACGCGTTTCCGCTGGAATTCTGGGTGCGGGCGGCGCAGGCGTCTCTGCGTATTTCGGAGTTGCCGATTCGACTGATTTACAATGATCCGGATCGACACTTCGGGGGTCGGCTGGATAATCCTAATCACCGCCTGCGCCATTACCTCAATGTTTTCTTTCGTGCTCTGCACTCCAATGAATGCCAGCAATCTCTGGCAGCAGGATAAAATACGGATAACGCTATGGCTTTGAGGGGAATTTCCTTGAATGATTTGTCACCCCGGCGTAAGTTTCCGTGAGAGGAATCAAACGATTGCATGGAAACCTCCGATCCATCAAACCAGGTATCACGCCATGCTCAAACGCTGATTCCCGATCCGGCGGCAATTATTGTGCCGCGCCAGCACGGCGAAGTGCTCATTGAACCGCCCGCGCAACAACTTGCCGCATTTCTTGCCGCGGCACGGTCCGGTACGAAACATTCCACTCAACTGGCCACAGCGGCGATAGACACTCTGGCACAACTTGCCCGACGGGAACTTATGGTCGCGATGACTCGCTTTGCCGGCGAGACCGGCTTTCATCCACCATCCGAGGATGCCTTAATGCAGCCATGGATTATTACCGGTCATCAGGTGGAATTGTATCATCCCGGTGTGTGGAGCAAGGTCATTTTAACCGATTCTCTGGCAAAACAGCGCCACGGTTTGGCAATTGATCTGCTGGTGGATCATGACACCGTCGATCACCTCGGATGCGCTGTGCCCCAATGGATCGGTGCCGATCTTCAAAAAAAGATGATCACCTGGGCGGAAGCGTCGGCTTTGCCCGCCGAGTTTTTATCTTCGCCGCGCCACGATGAAAAGACGCGATGGCTGAGCGAATTGCAACAATTCCCGCTGATTCAAACTGATTCACTGAAGGAATTCACGCATTATTGGCAAGAGGATTCCGATTCACGTTACATTTCCTGGATGAGCCGGTCAAGACGAAGCTTTGAACGCTCCTTCGGCATGGATGTTCAGCACGTTCCATGCAGTTACATCTGTTCGGGCCGGGCATGGCACAGCTTTGTGCTGCTTTGGCTGCGCCAGGCCCGGAACTGGTGTAACACATACAATTCCGCCCTTGACGAATATCGCGTGAAGCAGGAAATCACGAATCCTGGCCGTCCCATGCCCAACTTGGCCATCACTGAAAAAGAACTGGAGCTTCCCTTCTGGATTTATGGACATCGTCAACCGCGACAGAGACTGGTTTTGCAGACCAACAGCGGCCCGCGATTGATGTGCGGCGACCGGCACATTGATGTCACAGATTTGCTCAGTGGGGACTTGCTTGCGGCCGCGGAGGAATTGCGGCGGCGGCTGGAATCCGTGAATCTGCGGGTGCGCCCCCGCGCACTGACATTGACCATGTTCGTGCGATTGCTGCTGTCAGATTTATTTATTCACGGCATCGGCGGAGCACTGTATGACCAGATGACCGACCAGATCATGTACAAACTCTTCGGCGTCTGCCCGGCTTATGCCTGCGCCTCGGCAGGCTGGTTGCTCCCGGTAGCCGGACATATCGATCAGAGCGCAGGTAATTTATCACATTTGAAATGGCGCGAGCATCACCTGCGCTGCAATCCGGAGCAACTGGTTCCCCAAAACGAGTTAACCGCAGCCGCGAAAGATCTGCTGCATCAACGCCGTGATCTGATTACCGCAATCAATCAATCGTTGATCACAGATCGACAAGAACATCGACGGCGTGGCCCGCATTGGCTGCGGCGCCGGGCCGATTTCCGGCGCCTGCATGAAATCAATACGCTTTTGCTGCAACTATTCGGGCCACAGGTGGATAAGTTGAAATCACAAATGAACCACGCGGAATTAACGCAAAGGAATCTATCGGCAGCCCGTTGGCGCGAATATTTTCTCGCCTTCCACCCGCGCGCATCGCTGCAGCAGCTTATTACCGTTATTCAATCACGGGTAAAATAACCATCGGAAGATTATCGAAGAAGCCCATTCACGCGTTGAAAACAT
>JAKAZF010000405.1 GCA_021826605.1 Planctomycetota bacterium
GAGAAATTTGTAATACCCATTGGGTATGACATTGCCCCAGCCCTGCGAATCTTCATTTTCCAACTGTACCATGATCACCGCTCCGCCATGATTGATCTGATTGGCGGCAACAATCGGCAGGAGTTTGTTAAAATAGCTGTTGACGGCATCTAAAAACGGTTTATCGGCTTCCCGTACGGCGATACCAGGAATAAAACGCAGCCAGACGGGCCATCCCCCCTGACTCCATTCGCCATCACAATAAGGCCCTACGCGGAGAATTGCATAAAGGCCGAGTTTATGCACCAGTGCCAGAAATGCCGCCAAATTGTGACGTCCCTTGAAATCACATTTCCCCTCACGCGGTTCCTGATAACTCCAGAATATATAGGTCTCAACGGTGTTAAATCCGGCACGTTTCATTTTCAACAGCCGGTCGGCCCATAAGGCACGGGGAACCCGCGCGTAATGCATGCTGCCGGAGGCAATAAAAGTGCGCCGGCCATTAATGACGAATCCTTTTCCATCAAAATGGATATAAGGCCTTGCGACCGCCGTTGCTGGAAACATTCCAACATCTTCCGGTCCGAACGCGGCAACAGGATAAACCGAAGCCAGAAAGATGGACATGAGTATCAGGATGGGTAGGTGGAAGTTTCCGCGGAAATGCGGCAACATCGACCGACAGCAGAATTTATAGCGCATCGGCAAGAACAAACCTCCAAGGCGCTCCACATGAGCCTTCCGGTTGCCGGTACCCGTAATGATTTGCATTACGGGTAATTTTCGAACACGCTGCTGATCATTATTACCCTGAAGACCGTAATGTGACAAGTCGCCGACATGCGGAGTGATCTATTACCAGATGCACGCCTGCGGGAGAATGGCCGTGTTCATCGAAAATCACCAGCGAATTGACACCGGCTTTCAACCAGCACGAGGGAATATACAAGCCCATAGGCATGACCGGATCCACATAGCGCCCCAGATTGTGGCCATTGATCCACATATATCCGCCACCAAGACCCGTCCATGCGGCACGCAGCACGAGATGCAGGTCTGATTGATCGGGCTGGTAGTTGAACGTCGTGCGGTAAAAGGCGGGAACGCCGGGAGCGGTGGCAAACGGCTTCCATCCTTTGACGGGATCAGCTCGGCCGATGCCGCCGTGCATGCGCCAGTTTTCAATTAATCCTCCCTGGGGCAACGCCGGGGTTTGAAATAATTGACTGATAACTACCGGCCCCACGTTGATCGCTTTGGATTCCGCATTCTGCATTAATATGCCCAAAGTATTCGGCGCACTTTTATTCCAGCCGCCACCGAGCACAACATGCAGCCGGCCATTGACAGGACTCAGCAGGGTCACACGATGACCATTAAGAAAAACCGCGGACTGTGCGGGCAAATGCTGGAAGTTCAAGACCAATCGTGCAGCTGTGATGGCGGAAAAGCTCGCATGAACCCATTGCGTTGCCGGCGGACAAATAAGTTGACCGTGCTCCAGAGCTGATTTTTTCCACGTCGGCTTGATTTTTCCTGTGCCAATCGCGGCAAGCGCCTGAGCATAGGGCAGTTTGAGTGCGGCGGTCGACCAGGCATGAAGCTTCACGGCTGCAACATGCGACACACTCAAATGCACATCACCCCATAAACCACGGGCATTGACCCGATTATACGGACCGATCCAGCCCCAATTTTTCGGTCGGCCTTCATCCACGGTGAAAATGGCCAGTGTATTGGCCCCCTGATGCAACCTGATATTCAAGCTGCGCGGTGATCCGGTGTCTATCAGCTTTCCGTTAACAAAAAATTCGCCGTAATTCTTAATTGGATTCATGGTCATGGTATATCGGCCTGAAGATGCGGCGATAAGGGTCGTGCGGTACCATTCATAAGCACCTGGGTAATCATCCGCCCCCATGGGCTTGGGACGACGGACCGACAGCCATTTTTTATCATCAAAGTTTACCTGCGCCGGCACCGAAGCCGTACGCACCTGCCACGATTGCAGGGACGGCGCTGCGGCGGTGGAAAAATGAGTTATTGATGATGTGGCTGCACCGGTGAAGGTTATCGGGGTGCGGGATGGTCCAAATACCACGGCGGATTGTAGATCGTTGCCGGGGCGATCGCGTGTTTGCATGGTAAAACCACCGGCCCCATGATCAATTTCACCGATATATTGCGGCCCGTAAACCACCCATGGCGTATGAGCATAATGGATAAACCAGGTGCGACGGGCCGCAGAGAGATTTTCCGCAAGGACCCGCAGCGTTTGCGAGCCGCTTTTAAGCGTGAAGATCTGTGGCGGCCCGGCGGCATATTTCACGCTTAATGACAGCGTGTCGGGTTTACCGGGAAGTTTTTGAAATCCGGCCGGCGCACTTCCGGAGAACGGCAGGGACGCATGCACCTGCAGCAGCCCCTGAGAACCGGAAGGCCCAAACATGACCAGCGTGGTGTAACGACCTTGCCGCTGAAAACCTAACGTGCGACCATAAAGGCGGCGGATGGTAAAAGTTTTATTGATCGGGTAGTTCAACACAACAGGAATGACAGCGTTAGGATCGACCGTCAGAGGCACACCGCCGCGGGGAGTGGTTTGCAGCGGCGTGTTATTGAAGTTGCTGAGAAACACCAGAGTGCCAAATGGACTCTTACGGGCATACACTGCAGCGCGTGGCGCAAAGCCACGGTATTGCGCTGTGGCGTTGTCGCTGTCTTCAAGAATACGTTGAAAAGATCGCGCGAAATCATTTGCCGCTTTATAGGTGTAATATAAGGGCCGGAGGTCTCCACCTTGACCGACGGGCGCTCCAAAATCATAGCTCGCCCGAACCGTTGAGCAATTCCAATGCGAAAAGCTTGTCCCCCCCACGGCCATATACGCGTTGTAACCATTTCCGCCATAGGCAATGACCCGCCACATTGCAACATGGGTCAGCTTGGCCGGGCCAAACCAGCCGCCGTTAGCCTGTGGCGCAGTGCCATATTGCGTGAACCATCCGGTCCACATTTCCGTGGTGAACCATGGTGATATACGTGTTTTGCTGCTCCAGGGTGCAATGCCGGCAGGACTGAAACCATGATGCATACCGCTGAAAAATACGGGTACTTCGATACCCTGCTGCCGGGCTTTATGGAACATAAATTTGTAATACTTATTGGGCAGTACCGCCCCCCATCCCTGGGGGTCTTCGTTTTCCATCTGCATCATTATCACCGGGCCGCCATGATTAATTTGATTTGCGGCGACCATGGGGAGCAACTTATCAAAATATTTTCCCAATTGTCTGATGAACGGCTTGTTGTATTCCCGAATGGCCAGATTGGGAATAAAGCGCAGCCATACAGGAAATCCACCGCTATCCCACTCGCCGCAATCATAGGGTCCCACGCGCAAAATGGCGTAAAAGCCCATTTTTTTTACCAGTGTTAAAAACGCCTGTAAATTATGCCGTCCTTTAAAATTGTACTGCCCTTTGCGCGGTTCTTGAAAATTCCAGTAGATATATGTTTCCACACAATTAAAGCCGGCACGTTTCATTTTCAAAAGCCGATTGGCCCACAATGCCCGCGGAACCCGCGCGTACTGCATACTGCCCGATGCGACAAAAACCCGTTTACCGTCAATGATAAAGCCCTTGCCGTCAAAGTTGATAAACGGCCTGGCGGCAGGCAGCGGTGGAAACATGCCAGCAATCGCACCATGCGTGGAAAAGCTCAGTACACATGCCAGCAAGCCGATCATCAACGCCGGTGAAAGTACGCCAGGAGGTAAACAGGCGAGCCACTTATTTATAGACTTCATATCACTCATGTATCGCAGCCGAAATCCTAAAACGCCGATATCTGTTATACCAACGTGCCAAAGACCTCAATGTTGCGATACTGGAAAAATATCCATCCG
>JAKAZF010000406.1 GCA_021826605.1 Planctomycetota bacterium
TGCTTGGGCCATTGCGACAGGGGCCGAGCTACCAGCAGATTGTTGCCGGGCCGCCGCGTGCAGGCCACGGCCAGCCCCTGCCAGCAAGACAACGGCTAAGAGCAGCATATTTGTCATGACGCGCAGCAGGGCGTTCTGATAATTCATGCGTAAATGGTTCATCGTTTTGCTGCCTTTTCCAAGGTTGGGGCATTTACAAAGTCATCGGGGGCATCCAGCAGAACTTCGACGTCGTCTAAACAGGCAATCAGGCCATATTTCATCAACGGCCGTGCTCCGCGTTAACGTCCTGCCAGATTATAACGGAGGCACTATATCCTTGCCGCTTTATGCGTCAGAGTCATGGCCCGGTGTCACATATTCCTGCTAGTCATTTGACATATTCCTATATCCGGCGCTACTCGGACAGGCTCTCAGACTTGTTAAGACCGGCGTTGTGTTTTAAGCTACGGCTTAGAAGTATGACTGATCCACGATTTTTGGAAGGTTTTTCTAATCATGAGCAACAGTGAATTTACCAGTATTCAGGTTCCCGCGCACGGCCAACCCATTACCATGGGTTCCGACAAGAAACTCCATGTTCCGGACCATCCGATTTTGCCCTTTATTGAAGGCGACGGTACCGGTGCAGACATCTGGCGGGCGTCGGTGCGGGTGTTTGATGCGGCGGTTGAAAAATCCTACAAGGGAAAACGCAAAATTGCCTGGATGGAAGTATATGCCGGCGAAAAATCGTTCCTGAAATTCAAAACCGGAGAACCGGTTGGCGACGCCAAAGCCTGGCTGCCGGATGATACCGTCAACGCCTTTCGCAAATTTCTGGTTGGCATTAAAGGGCCTTTGACCACGCCGGTGGGGGGCGGGATACGGTCTCTAAATGTCGCGTTGCGGCAACAGTTGGACTTATACGTATGCGTACGACCCGTGCGGTATTTTACCGGTGTGCCCAGTCCGGTGAAGCGGCCTGACGCGGTCAATATGATTATTTACCGCGAAAATACGGAAGATATTTATGCCGGGATCGAATGGGCCGCCGGTTCGCTGGAAGCGCAGAAGGTTTTGAAATTCATGGAAACTGAATTTCCCCAGGCGTTTAAGAAAGTCCGTTTCCCGGCCACTTCCGGCGTGGGCCTCAAGCCCGTCAGCAAAGATGGTTCGCAGCGGTTGATCGGGGCGGCGATAGATTACGCCATTGCCCACAAGCGTAAAAGCGTCACGCTGGTTCATAAGGGCAACATTATGAAGTACACGGAAGGGGCCTTCCGTGACTGGGGATACCAACTGGCTAAGGAAAAATATGGCGCTGTTGAAATTGATGGCGGCCCCTGGTGCAAGCTGCCCAACGGCATTGTTATTAAAGACTCCATTGCGGATATTACGCTCCAGCAGGTGCTCACGCGGCCCGAAGAGTTTGATGTTATTGCTACGCTGAATTTGAATGGCGATTATTTAAGTGACGCGCTGGCGGCGCAGGTGGGTGGTATCGGTATTGCGCCGGGCGGGAATATTAATTATCATTCCGGCCATGCCGTGTTTGAAGCCACGCACGGCACCGCTCCTAAATATGCTAACCAGGATAAGGTGAATCCCGGCAGCGTGATACTATCCGGTGTGATGATGCTGGAGCACCTTGGCTGGCAGGAAGCCGCGGATTCCATTGTCAAGAGCCTTGAACGTACCATCGGCGATAAGGTGGTAACCTATGACTTTGCCCGACTAATGACCGGTGCCAAAGAAGTAAAATGCAGTGAGTTTGCCGATGCGCTGATTCACAATCTGGTCTGATGCCTGAAAGCAGCCTATAATAACGGCGTTTGGCTGGTTAGCTAGCAGCACCTACAGCACGACCTTTTGATTCGTGGCAGGAAAAATCGCTTGCAGCTATCGTGTGCCGGCTATAAGGTATATAGTTCAACCATGGGCTTAATGACATAAGTTCCAGAAGTTGATGGCGGATTCTTAACTGGTGAAAATCAGTTGGAACAGGCGAATGTAACCATACGTGCCCGCGTTGCGGCAAAAGGATTGAATATGAGTGAACAATTTAAGGATAAAACGGTTCTGGTTGTTGATGATGATGCGGATGTACTGGCCACCATCACGGCCGCACTATCCACCACGGGGGCTAAAGTTATTTCCGCCGGCGACGGCAACACCGCTGTGGAAATGGCGGAAAAGGACCAGCCCGATCTTATTGTCCTGGACATGATGTTGCCCAAACGCAGCGGCTTTCTGGTGGTAGAACGCATTAAAGCCCGTAAGCCCAAGGGCAGCAAACCCTTTGTTATCATGATCACCGGCAACATGGGCACACGCCATAAAACTTATGCCGAAACCCTGGGCGTTGATGATTACATCAACAAACCATTCCGCATTGATCGGCTCATTACATCCATGGATAAATTACTTAACCCGGCCCCGGTAGCAGAGTAATCACGCTGCCCGGACGTCCGCAACTGGATAAGACCCATGCCGGAGCTTCCCGAAGTTCAGGAAGTGCGTCGCACGCTTGAGCCATTTATGCTCAACGTCAAAATTGTTGATGTAAAAATCAGCCGGAAAAGCTATATCCGCTCCGGGGCCGCATCGCTTGGTAATCTCATTGGCCGCCACGTCCACCAAACCGTTCGGCATGGGAAAAAACTTTTCTGCATTTTTGACGACGGTCAGGTCCTGCTGATTCATCTGGGGATGAGCGGTCGCATTGACTGCTGCGATCCCGAAACGCCGCTTGCGCCGCACACGCATTTCTCCATGCTGTTGGCTTCGGGCATGGAATTTCGCATGCAGGACCCGCGCCGCTTCGGCGGCCTGTGGTATTATCCCGACTGGGCGGATGCGGAAAAAGCGGAAATTACCGGAAAAATGGGCGTCGATGCCCTGGAGCTTACCGCATCGCATCTTGCCCCCTGGCGTACCATGCACAGTCGCTTAAAAGCCCATCTGTTATCCCAGCGGACGGTCGCGGGGCTGGGAAATATATATGTTGATGAGTCCCTGTGGCTGGCGCAGCTCCATCCGCTGCAGGTGCTATGCAACATCAGACCCCGCCATCACGCGGTGCTTGCGGATGCCATCCATGCCGTATTAAACAAATCCATCAGCATGGGGGGCACAACCTTGCGTGATTATCGCAACGTCGCCCAACAGCGTGGCCGCTTTGCCCGGAGCTTGTGCGTCTATGGCCGCGGGGGGCTGCCGTGCCTGCGCTGCGGAGTCAAACTGACCTCCAAAGTCATCGGCGGCCGCACCACGGTCTACTGCGTGCGATGTCAGAAAAGAATCTGATTATTATGTTGTCACGTACAATTTCCCGCGGATTCCCCGCTTCTTCCGCGGCACGCCGGACGCGGCAATAAATCCGGGCGACAAGGCAGTGCGGGGCAACTTCACATAGCCGCCGGCTCTGCCGGTGGTGGAACACACGATAAAAGAATCTCTGGCAGGCTCTTGGCGCGACGGTAAAAAACGCTGTTATATCCGCCCGATTTAGCGTTATGTCGGCCGTGCCCGAAAAAATGGCCACGCCCTGAAATTCCGGCTGATGGGCAATCGCTGATGGGCAATCGTTTGCAGCCAAATTAGCCCGGCGTATAATCCACTTTCGCATGAGGTAGAAAGGAACCCTCGCTTGGTCGCAACAGACGACATGCTTTTGGAATCCACGCTTCCCGGCCAACGCCGCCAGCGGCGACATCGTACCGCAGACATCCTGTCTGCCCAACGCCGGCGCGATATTTCCCTTTCGTGCCCCGCTTCTGTGGTGACACTCACTGATCACGGATCGATGACCACGGATCAAAAATCTGCGGATTCCGACGATTTGTTCATTGCTCATTGCTCATGGATCATTGAGCGCAGCGCCGATCAGCAGAGAGCGGTT
>JAKAZF010000407.1 GCA_021826605.1 Planctomycetota bacterium
ACTGGCTTCCTGGCAGGATGACGTGGACCGCCCCGGCGCGCACGGGGTAAACTCTCTAAGCGGATAACGTGCATACGCTGCGCACGAATGCGGGTGTTTGAACCGTTCCCGATGCATCAGAGCATACGCAATGATTCTCAAGGTTGACATTCCAGTGATCATGGGCGATTGTAGTTGCTTAGCATTTTTCAGTTTCTTTTCAGGGCGGTGGAAGATGATGCGGCTTGTCGGCACTTTTCGGCGCTATCGGCGGTTTGTGTTTTTTGCATCCGTGCTTGCGGGCCTTTGGCTTGTGGCCAACGCCGCAAGCGGGCAGGCGAACCATGCTCATCGGCACTCTGTCCCGCGGTTGGGCATGTCCGGCGTATTCAAACCCTTTGGTTTTTTATCATCATCGCATTTTTCCAGTTACGAGCGAATAGCGCTGTTTGCCGTTGCGGGAATTGCCATTCTGGCCTTGTTGTACGCGGCTTATCTGATGCGTTTTGTGTTTCGTGCTGATCGTGGCACCGTACGCATGCAGGCTGTTGCGCAGGCGATCCGTGAAGGTTCCAGGGCCTATTTAAGCCGCCAGCGCAAAGCGCTGTTGCCGATTATCGGGATCATCGCCGTGCTGCTGTTGATAACCGCAAACTGGCATTCGCAGCTCGGTGCGAGTCTGCCGATTGGCCGGGCATTGGCATTTGTGTGCGGCGCGTTATTTTCACTGACGGTGGGAACCGTCGGAATGTTGCTTGCAACGCGGGGAAACCTGAGCGTTGCCGCAGCGGCGGCCAATGAAGGTTTCGGCAAAGCGCTGCGACTGGGTTATCGCACCGGCACGGTCACGGGCATTCTCATCGACGGACTGGGGCTACTGGGTGCCACGTTTATTTTCATGTATTACGGTGACAGCGCACCGGATGTGCTGCTGGGGTTTGCGTTCGGCGGCACGCTGATAGCTCTGTTTATGCGGGTTGGCGGCGGTATTTATACCAAGGCCGCCGATGTGGGAGCGGATCTGGTGGGAAAAATCGAGCAGGACATTCCTGAAGATGATCCGCGCAATGCCGCGACGATTGCGGATAACGTCGGAGATAACGTCGGCGATTGTGCGGGAATGGCAGCGGATATTTTTGAAAGTTATGAAGTTACGCTCGTGGCGGCGATGATTCTGGGATGGGCGAGTTTTGGGCATAAGGGCGTGCTGTTTCCCCTTTTGGCCCAGGCCATCGGTGTGGTATCGGATATTATTTCCACCTCCAGCGTGCGAGCTCCGGCCAGCGGCGGCGTTAAGGAGGCCATGCAGTCATTGAACTTCGGATTACGCCTTGGCGCGGTTTTATGCACCATCGGGTTTTGTCTTCTGGGCTTTTTTTATCTGCGCTTCGACGGTACGACATTTTCGGCCAATCATGCGTTGAGTGTTATTGAAGCGCACACACCGGGATGGGCCTCCATGGGCGTGACGGGGCTGGATATGCGGCCGGCGGTGGCCGCCATTGTCGGCTTGATTCTGGCGGTGCTGCTTAATTTAAGCACGGAATTTTTCACCGGCACCGAGCACGGACCGGTGCGCGGTCTGGTCAAGGCGTGTGCCACAGGTCACGCCACGAACATTATTCAAGGCCTCGCCACCGGGCTGGAAAGCAGCGTTATGGCCATTGTGATTATCGCGGGGAGCATTCTTACAAGTGTGCTGATTTTTTCCCATACCAATCCGATTTTTGTCGCCTATGGCGTGGCCATGTGCGGTATTGGAATGTTGAGCCTGACCGGTAATACCATCAGCATGGATGTGTTTGGACCGGTTGCGGACAACGCCAACGGCGTCGGAGAAATGGGTTATGATCGCCAGGAGATGGGGGAGAGCAAGTATCAGGCGGCCCGCGAAGTGTTGTCCGACCTGGATTCAACGGGGAACACCACCAAAGCCATTACCAAAGGCATCGCCATTGGCAGTGCCGTGATCGCGTCGGTGAGTCTGTTTGCATCCTTTATTACCATTATCGGTTCGGGCGGTCGCTCGGATCATGCCCACCTGAGTCAGGCGGTATATCGCGGCGTGTCGAATATTTTGAATTTGTCGGATCCGCTTTTGTTTATCGGGTTGCTTATTGGCGGGGCGGTCCCATTTTTATTCAGTGCCATGACCATTCGTGCGGTGGGGAGGGCGGCATTTCTGATCGTGCAAACCTGCCGCGAACAATTCCGAGATAAAGAAATCTGGGCCGGCACCAAAAAGCCGGACTATGCCAAGGTGGTTAATATCTGCACACTCGAAGCGCAGAGAGAATTAATCGGGCCGGGCATTTTGGCGGTATTAACACCGGTTCTGGTCGGATTTTCACTGGGAGTCATGGCCTTAGCGGGGTTTTTGGCCGGTGCCATATTGTCCGGTCAACTTCTGGCGGTTTTTATGGCCAATGCCGGCGGGGCCTGGGACAACGCCAAGAAAGTGGTCGAATGTGAACCGCGCGATCTGGAAAAGCAGACCGGTAAGGGATCCGAACGGCATAAGGCCAGTGTTACCGGAGATACCGTTGGTGATCCACTGAAAGACACCGCGGGGCCGGCCATTAATCCGTTAATTAAAGTGATGAATATGGTCTCGCTTTTGGTTGTCCCGCTGATATTGCCGTTTGATCGCGGTCTGGTAAACCAGATTACCTCCACAGTTCCCGGCTTTGCGGGCGTGGAAATGTCGTATCAGACATGGATTCCCTGGATGGTCAGTGCGGTATGCGTTCTGGTTCTGGGTTGGGCGATCTACCGTTCCCGTCAGGAAACCCCCGATCAGTGAAAGCTGCGTAATTTCGTTTATACTCCGCTTTTTGACTGTCGCCCCAGTTGGCTTTGTTTTATGGCCATGCGGCGGCAGGCATTGCTGGAGATCACAATGAACCGTACCGCGGACGCCCGCAAACAACGCTTGTTTACGTTTTTATCCCTGCTTGCGCCGGTTGCGTTTGTGGGGATTTGTCATGCCGCCTCAACGCAGTTTTTGGCGCAGGACGCCTGGATTCCGGGTGATAATTTCGAGTCTTCCAGTGCGGGATTTATTGAAAATAAATCATGGGTGAGAAACGATTCCACTGCGGCACAGATCAGTATGCTTGATTTTTCCGGCCGTTTGCGGCTTGCGGACACGGGGCGGTACAGCCCGACGGTGGCGTATGATTCAACGTATATTGGTTTGGGCACCAGCAGCGCGTTGCTGCCCCGACAGTTGAATAAAGAAGCGATGTCACTGGGAATTCCCATCGGCCAGTTTGGCGCCTGGGGACTGGGCATCGCCATTGGTGCGGGTTATGCCGGAAACAGCCCGTTTAATGATCCGAGTGCTGTATATGGCATGGCGCGCATTACGGTACAGCACAAGTTATGGAAGAAAACGGAACTGGATTTGGCTTTGGACTACAACGGTAATCGGCAATTTATGCCGGATGTCCCGTTGCCATCGGTGGAAGTGCAGCATAAGCAGAAGTCTCTGAGTTGGACCGTTGGCTTTCCTTACGAGGCCATTCGCTGGAACGTGCTGCCGCGCTGGTGGCTGGATGTCAATTATGTTCCCACTGATTCCGGCTCGGCTTCTGTGGATTACTCCGTATTGAAATGGCTGGTGGCATATACCGAATTTGACAGTGATTCATGGGTGTTTCATGTGAGTTCTTATCAATCGGATCAACGGTTATTCTTTACCCAATGCCGGGTACAGACAGGGGTTAAACTCTTCTCCCTGCATCGTGATTTCAGTGTCAATATTGGAGGCGGTTACGCATTTAATCAGGCCTTCAGTCAGGGATTTGACGCCCGCAAAGAATTTCCCGTGGCCCAAATTGCCAATGCGGCGTATGTCATGCTAAGCCTGAATGCAACATTCTGATCAGATC
>JAKAZF010000408.1 GCA_021826605.1 Planctomycetota bacterium
TGGAAGGTGCTGTCTCTGCTGCGGCATCTATCCGACAAGATCGAGGTGGTTTGGACCTGCGGCAATCATGACGGGCCGGCGGAAATTATTTCGCACCTGCTGGGCGTGCAAGTGCGCGATGAATACGTTTTCGAAAGCGGTGGGCGGCGGATGCTGGTTATCCACGGCCATATTTTTGACGACTTTATCGACCATCATCCAGTGCTCACCTGGGTGGGCGATCAGATTTACAACCTGTTGCAGCGGGTGGACCGGCGGCATTATGTGGCCCGTCTGGCCAAAGCCAGATCTAAGGTATTTTTGCACTGCCTGGATAAGGTGCAAATCAAATCGTTGGCTTATGCCGCTAAATTAGGGTGTCAGGCTGTCATCTGCGGCCATACCCATCATGCGGCTGCGGTGGCCGGGCCGATCGCGTATTTCAACAGTGGATGTTGGACCGAACTTCCTTCCACGTATCTGGAAATTGCTGGCGGACAGGTGCGCATTTGCATTGCTGAAGATGCGGAAAATGCCAACTCGACTGCCGCACGGACTACCGGCAACCAGGGGCCGGAAGAGGCGCTCTGTACGCCGTTATCCGACCAGCGCTGCGCGCCTGTGGGCGGTCGTCCCTGAATACACCACCAACGCTGAACGTGCCACCATTTGCGGTGGCAGCGGATGCGGGTCTTGGCCTGTGACGGCCAGCGTTTCGCAGTCGCTTGCGGTCTTCACATTGTGTCTGCATTTTTTAAGACCCTGGTCATCCAGGTGCGGGAAGTGAGGTTAACCCTGCCGGAAGATACCCTTCAAGTTAGCCATGGTTTGCGCCACATCGTCACTTTTCATCAGCGTTTCTCCGATGAGGACAGTGCGTATTCCAGCGGCAGCCAGACGCTGCACATCCGATTTTTCACGAATGCCGCTCTCCGCCACAAGAATGGTTTTATCCTCGGCAAATTCGGCTAGTCTCAGGGAGGTGGAAAAGTCTACCTTAAAGGTGGTCAGATCTCGATTGTTAATGCCCAGCAGGCTGTAACTGCGCATTGGGAATCCCATCACCGATCGCACACGCAGCAACGAGTCCATTTCATGAACCTCCACCAGGGCGGTTAATTTCAGTTCGGCCGCCAGAATGAGCAGGTCCATAAGTACCGCATCGGTGAGCACCTCAGCAATAAGCAAAATTGCGTCGGCTCCTGCGGCGCGAGATTCCCATACCTGCCAGGGATCGATGATAAAATCCTTGCGTAACACCGGCAGGGGCACCGCCTGGCGCACCTGTCGAATATAATCGAGATGGCCATGGAAATACGTTTCGTCCGTGAGCACACTGAGGGCATCGGCCCCGGCGGCGTGGTAAGTCTGAGCGATGGTTACCGGATCAAAATCCGACCGGATCAGTCCCGCGGAAGGCGAAGCCTTTTTTATTTCCGCAATCACATTGACCAGGCCATGTGGTGGTTTGGTGACGGCGGAGAAAAAATTACGTGGTGGCTCGGCGTCAGCAGCGCAGTGCCGTAATTCCGTCAATGGACGGTGACGAGCACCAGCCGCCACCTCTTGTTTCTTGGTTTCGATGATCTGGTGAAGTATATTCAGCGGTACGGCCCCCTGGTAAAGGTAAAAGGAGTTGCTCATCAACCACCACAGTGAATCCATTATAAACGGAATCATTATTTTTATCTGGGTGCCCATCAGTATATGGGTGCTGTTTCACAAGCGGGTATTTTCGGATGAACCGCTTCGCCTCCGGCCCAGGACTCCCAATAAATTCAGTCTCTTGCATGTGATAGCCGTCATTGCAGCAGTTTTCCTGGTGGGATCGCTGGGCGGATTGTTTGTGTCGGAACGATCTCATATTTCCGCCGCAGCAATGCAGCCGGCCTTTTGGTTGGTTGACTCCACCTGGCGTCTGATCACGATTATTCTGGTACTGGCGTTTGCGGCAAAGGCATGCCAGGGGGGTATTGACGGTGTTGGGATGAAGTCCGGTGGCGCTATTGGACGTGGTATTCTCATCGGATTGGGTGCCATTGCCGTTACTTGGCCGCTGGTATTCTTAGGTGACGGCATCTCCGTCGTCGTCGAAAAGGAATTATGGCACCGCAACGCTCCGGAAAATTCTCTGCTCAAGGCGGTGCAACATCATCCCTCCCCGGAAATCCTGGTGCTTATGACGTTTAGCCTGTGCGTGTTGACCCCTCTTTCAGAGGAATTATTTTTTAGAGGATTGGTGCAAAGTTATCTAGCCCAAGTTTTGGCCAATCTACGTGGCCATCTCGTGCTACCACAGTCGGCAATGGAGTCTGACGGCAAGTCGCCGCAGTCCGCCATTCGCCCGGCAGACCGATGGGGGGCTATTTTCATCAGTAGTGCATTTTTCGCACTCGCTCATGCGGAGCCTTCAGCCTTTGTGGCTCTGTTTCTGCTGGGATTGGCATTAGGCTATGTTTATGAACGCACCGGCAATTTGTGGACCGATATCACTATGCATTCGGTATTTAACGGCGTAAGCTTGTTTGCGACATTGGCCTTGCAGTCGCGGCGCTGATATTTTCTGTACGATCCATTTTTATCGGCCGGGATGGCCGATAGCCAAAAAAACTACTGCCCTGGTGGCGAAAGGTCGATAGCTGTATCAGATGGGGGAGTAGGAAGTAACAGGTCTACTGGCAAGAGTATGCAGTTAATGAAGTTCCTTGGGGAACTTTCCGCGCAAGCGGATTGAAATTCATTCGATCGGGGCTGTTCTCGGCAGCCTCAGGCTGTGCTCGTCTGTGGCGGTATGCATGAGAATCGGCTCCGTTCCAGGCCGAAAAAGGAGAGAGAACCATGGTTCAACAGAACACCACTCGCAGTTCAATGATTTGGTCGGTAATGGCGGGCTTGGCCCTAAGCACCGGTGCCGTAACGATGGCCAACACCGTGACGGTTATCAACGTTTCGCAAAATGGCCCAGCTAATTTGATGAATTCCGGTACCACGCCGGGTACGCTATTGCGTACTCATACCAGCAGCGGCACGCTGGCCGGTAATAATGCTTACTCGCAATTCTTTAACGGTGTTTCGCGCATGGATTTCAACGTAGAACATGAATCCCTGAGTGTTTTCATCGGTACCAACGGCGGTGAGGGTGCGCTGGGCGAGGAAGATATACGGGGTGGCGAACTTAAACAGGTGGGAGGCGATCAGGTTTACGTGGCTGAGCTTATTTCGGATGGTGGTGACAATGCTGGCGCGGTTGGCAACAAGGATTTGACTCCCGAGGCAGGTTTTCAAGCCTATCGCGTTGGCTCTGGTTTTGACCGCATCGCTCCCGGCCAATCGGTGCCTGGAAGTAAACTCAAGCCCCTGGCCAATTTCCCAAGCACGTCGGTGCCTGAATCAAGCACGCTGGTTCTCATGGCGGGGTTGAGCATGTCGCTACTGGGGGTAACACGCCGCCGGCGCACATAAAAGCGTAAACTGGCAATGGCGGAAGACGTGGACCTAAATGGTGCGTATGATTTGCACCACCACCATCGCCATCATGATAATGACATAAAGTCGCAGCGCCCATAAGATGATATTGAGTCCTGGTGAAATCTTTCGCCGTCCGAAATGGGTTTTCTGTTTAAAGGCGTAAAGCTGGTCTTCTTCCAGTACGGCGCGAACCAAGGTGGAGCCAGAGACCGGGTGTGGATGCGGTACGTGTGAATCGGTGCTGTTGTTGGTTGAGGATGGCATGTTAGACTCCTGCGGAAAAGAGTTGAGGAAACACCACGGTAAGGCCGTAGCCAATACCGGCGACGATTAAAGATACGGTGACGGAAATCCCGGCTATATTGAGCCATAAACTATTCACACGGTCGCCCATTACCTGCTGGTCATTAAACAGCCGCAGCCGA
>JAKAZF010000409.1 GCA_021826605.1 Planctomycetota bacterium
ATTGCCACCGTTTTGAGCACGCCCGCGCGCGTTTAAATGGCTTTGAACGCGCCAGGTCCCTGGTGGGTGATAAGATTCTCGATCAGCTTACCATTGAAAATCCGGGCAAACTCTGGGTATAACCGCTACGTTACCTTGGCACCAGTCATTAACTCGTGAATCGGCAGGAAATCCGGAAACGCCGCTGGTCGTTGGAACTGGCGCCGCTGACCAGATTGGTCCAAAATTCCGAATCGGCCTCGCTGATACGCAGGCCTTTTTCCTTTTCACCGCCATCAAATGGCTCGAACGTCACTTTGTTCTGTTCTCGACTTTGAATAAATTGCACTTCTACCGAGCGATCAAAGCGGGTGAGCCACGCATTGACTGGTTTGCCCCGGCAATTTTGCCAGAGATTGGTTGTATCCGTCGCTACAAGATAAAGCGGATTATCTGTGTCAATTTTCTTTGCCATCGCGTGGGACTCCTTGGGTAAATAAAACAGGAGGCGCTTGTAACCGACTGGCCGGCCTCCGGCGGAATACCGTTCCGCTTCACGTTGATTCCATTTAAAAAGTCAGCGGCCCCACGCCTTGCTTTTATTTGGCTCATTTCCGACGGCAAGGAATTTGTGCCGTTGCGAACGCTCTCCCCGTAAGCATACCTGGCATTATAGCCTAAGTTTCACATCTTGGCACAAATATTTGAGCGTGCAAAGTTACGCGACCGTTGCCGTGGCGGCATTCTGGCTCGGTGCGGCGGGGGGGACATCTTCCAAACGTCGATCTGTAATCAGGAATTGCGCGAACTGTTCGGCCGGTACGGGGGGGCTGAAATAATAGCCCTGCATGGCATGGCAGCCCAGCAGCTTTAACAGGGTCACTTGTTCAATTTTTTCCACGCCTTCGGCGATTGTTCGCAGTTGCAGATTGTCCGCCAGATCCACGATGGTATCCACCACGGCGAGATCCTTTGGATCGTCCATCATGTCCCGGATAAACGATCGGTCTATCTTGAGCGTGTCAATCGGGAATCGTGTCAGATAGCTTAAGCTTGAATATCCGGTTCCAAAGTCATCGAGTGAAAAGCGGATGCCGAGCTTCTTGATTTCCAGCATCCGGTCGCGCAGGGCGTCGGTTTGCTGCATCAGCGTTCCCTCGGTTATTTCCAGTTCCAGCAGCGACGGATCGATGCCGGTGTCATTTAATACGCCGCGAATGGTCTGTTCCAGCGAAGCCTCACGGCATTGCAGGGCGGAGAGATTCACCGCAATGGGCACAACCGGAAGTCCCGCAAGCTGCCACCGCCGATTTTGTTCGCACGCTGTGCGCATGACCCATTCGCCCAATATCAGTATGAGTCCCTTTTCCTCCGCCAGGGGAATAAATCGCAATGGGGAAATCAGCCCGCGCTCCGGATGCAGCCAGCGGATCAGTGCTTCGGCGCCGACAATTCGGCCCGTTTGCAGATTGACCACCGGCTGATAGTGCAGCACAAACTGATCGAGCCGGATCGCTTCGCGGAGATCATTTTCCATGCGGATGGATTCCACGGCGGCTTCGTGCATTTCGGGGGTATGGAAGGTCGCGCGGTTGCGACCGTCTTTCTTGACTTCGTACAACGCCTCGTCCGCCGTGCGCAGCAGTACGCCGCTGTCCTTGCCGTCGCGGGGAAATACACTCATGCCGATACTGCAGGTAATGTGGAATGTGTGCCCCGCGATGACAAAAGGCACGCTCATGGCGTCAATAATTTTCTGCGATACCACCGCCACGTCCGCCGGTGATTTGGGATCGGTTATCAGAACAATAAACTCATCTCCGCCCAGCCGGGCCAGAGTGTCTTCGGTGCGCAGTGCCCCGCGGATGCGCATGGCCGCGCTCTGCAGCAGTTCGTCTCCGAAATCGTGGCCCAGGGTATCGTTGACATTTTTGAAATTATCCAGATCCAGAAAGAGTATGCCAACGAGGCTGTCCCGCCGTTGAGCCTCACGGATAGCCTGTTCAATGCGGTCGATTAACAGTGTGCGGTTGGGCAAACCGGTCAGCGCATCATGGAATGCCAGATACTGTATGCGCTCTTCCGCCGCCTTGCGTTCGCTGACATCCCGGAAAATGCTCAATATCAGGTGCCGGCCCTGAAGGTCCACGCGCGATTCCACGGCATCCGCCGGGAAGGTCCGCTGATCTTTGCGGAGGATGGTAACGTTGGAGTCAACCGTTCGCCCCGTAAGCAGAATTTTCACATATCGGGCCATGATTTCGGATTGCTGATGTTTGGGGAACAGCGCCGACGCGGGCATCCGCAGCAGTTCTTCGCGGGTATAGCCGAGTTGATCCAACGCCCGGCGATTGGCTTCGATGATTCGTCCATCGCTTTCAGCCAGAATAATGGCATCGCCCGCCGCCTCCATGACAACGTGATAGCGCTGCTCGGAATCGCGCAGAGCCTGATCCGCCGCTTTACGGAAGTCCTCGCGCGCCCGGTCCTCGATCGCAAAGGATACGCCGTTGGAAATTTCCGTCAGCAAATCGGTAAATTGCGTATCAAAGCGTTCCTCCGCCGAGCAGTAAATCACCAGCGCCCCAACTACCACATCCCGTCTGAACAACGGAAATGCCGCCGCGGATTTAAGCCCGGCCTGCACGGCCTGAATCTCCCAGTCGCGCGAAGGGGATAGAAAATCCAACCGATTGATAATGACCGGTTTGCCGGTGGTAATGCAGTTGTCAACCGGCTGGCAACCGGCCGGTAATGAATCGTCATCGGTAAACAAAATTCGTTTCAGGTAGCTGAGAACGGCCGGCCCGGCGCTGGCGGCGGGTATCACGCGCCCGGTGTTTGAGTCGGCCATAACAATCGTGGCGAGATCAAAATGTCCCAAACGCACGATGATCCGGCACACCTCGGAAAACAGTTCTTCGAGGCGGTAATGATGGGCGATAAGCCTGTTGGTTTGACTAAGCGCGTCGTACAAATCACGCACCTGCCGCACACGGCCCTCGGCCATCGTGCGTTCGACAATGGCACCGATGAGTGATCGATACATCGAGAAGAACAGAAAAGACATGATGGCCGCAATCAGAATCGTCATGCCCACGCTTATCGCCAGCCAGAACCGTAAATTGGACAACCTGGCGGAGAGTATTTTCTGCAGCCAGTGCAGGGTAAGCGTGGAGGTATGGGCAATATTGGCGGCAATGTTGTCCGAAATAAAAAGCATTCGGATCCGGGTATCCAAGTCGAGAATTCCGGGTCTTTCAGCCAGCGCCATGAGACTTGTGCGAAGCTCGGAAAGTTGCGAGCTGTTGGAATTCATGATGGTCAGAAAATCCGGATTGGTTCGCATGGGAAAGCGCAAATTGCGTTCAATGGATCTGATTTCTCCCCAGTATAGACGCGCCGCAATTCGACGAATGCGGTCGCTTTGTTCAAAGGCCCGCTCCGGTGTGGATGGATTTTCCAGCAGCGTAAAGCGAAGCGTGTTCAAAGTGGCAAGGGTATCGGGGATTTCCTTGCGCACCACTTTCAATGCGCCGAAGGTAAACGGATCGTGTTCGCGGCGCAGTTGGGCATAGTCTGATGCCAGAAGTACAATATTCCAGATGTGCTCAAGTTCACGGGTGTACTGTGCGGCTAACAGATGCGGAGGCAGTGATTTGTCCGAGCGTTTTAATTTCTGCCAGCCCTGTATGACGGATTTCCACAAGCCGCTGACGTGCAACGGGGCCGCCAGGCTTTGATTTTGCCGGTCAATATGCGCTATGAGGTAGTCAATGTCGCCGGCCGTTTTCGCGGACTTGTCAGAGGGGATAAATTCGTTGCGATCAGCCGCAATCACGGCCTGCTCATGATCTTGAATCAGAGCCATTAATTGGGCAATGGATTGG
>JAKAZF010000410.1 GCA_021826605.1 Planctomycetota bacterium
TCGCCGTCTTTGTTAAACACTGTTAACCGAAATGGGCTTTTGGTGATGCTTACCCGAAATGAATCCGTTTGCAGCGTGACAGTATTCCCACCCATGTGGACTTTGCTTGATGGATCGCCGGAATGACGGGCGTGCGGATCAATAACTGGCGTGTGCGGGTCTTTAATGCCGTTTGCATTAAGATCAACCTGCAACACTCCGGCGACCGGGCTCCACACTTCCAAGGTGTCCGGCCCAACTTTTGCCTGGACGACTCCTTTTTCAGCCTTCACGTGGCGGAGAGATCGCGACCGAAATCTCAGATCGGATGCCTCGGCAACCAGGGGCAATTGAGATGCGGCAGCAGCGACAGCAGCGGTTTGTATGAACTCTCGGCGGGTGGACATAATTGACGTTCTCCTGATGATAGCGTCCAGCAGAAATCAGTAACTGAACAGGGCTTCTATTGTAGCCGCCGATAAGTGTTTTACCAGTGCTCACCACCATACATAGTCAGTCGTTTGTCGAATATTTTGGGTATACGCCACTACGGTTCGAAGCCGCGGCGTCAGCGGCATGATTTAATAAATTCCACAAGTAATCTCACGCCAAATCCACTCGCCTGCTCTCCCTTCAGGTAACGATATTCTTTCCTGGGATGAGATACGCCAGCAATATCCAAGTGGGCCCATGCGGTACCGGAGGAAACAAACTCCTGCAAAAACATTCCACCCTGTATGGGATGCGCCTCGCGTCCACCGCTATTAACCATGTCGGCGTGTGGAGAGTCCAGCAGTTTGCGATAACGGGTATTGAGCGGAAGCCGCCAGAGCCATTCATCGGTAACCATGCCGGCATTTATTAATTGTTCCGCCAATTCATCATTGTTCGACATGAGTCCCGCATACACTCCGCCCAATGCGGTAATCACGCCGCCAGTTAACGTCGCCAAATCGATCAATGCGGAAGGTTTGTAATGACGACATACATAGCTGATCGCATCGGCCAGGATAAGGCGACCTTCTGCATCGGTATTGGTCACATCGACGGTCTTGCCGTTGTACATTCGGATAATATCGCCGGGGCGATACGCGTCGCCATCAACCATATTTTCCGCCGTCGGAACAGCACACACGATGTGCCGGGGAAGTTTCAGCATGGCTGCGGCCGCGGCAACACCAATCGCCGCCATACCGCCGCATTTGTCATATTTCATTGCACCCATATCGGCTGCCGGCTTAATGGAAATGCCGCCGGTGTCAAAGGTCACCGCTTTGCCGACCACTGCGATCGGTCGTCTGTTGGCGGAAACGGCGGGCTTATGCTCCAGGATGATGATCGCCGGTTTATCAGGACTGCCTCGACCAACACTGCACAATCCACCCATGGATAGACGCTGTGCGTCGGCGAAAGTAATAATTTTACAGGCTAAACCGCACCCTTTGGCCAGTTCGCGGCAAATCTGTACCAGTGTTGACGGATTAATAACATTTGGTGGATGATTGGCCAAATGGCGGGCAAAGTTGGTGGCGCTGGCGCAAGTTACTACATCGCGGATCGCATTTTGGAACTTCGCTGAATGCGACTGATCAACAAAGTGAAGCCGTAACGCGTGAGCAGTTCCTTGCTGCAGCGATGGTGATTTTTTATAGCATTGAAACGTGAAACTGCCGAGTTCGGCGCCTTCCGCCATATCAGCCGCCGCGGTGGGCCAACTGACTCCTGGAATTGTGCCTCGATTGAGAACAAGGTTTGGGCAATGCAATTCTCGTGCGGCTTGCGCAGCACGTGCGCCCGCCCAGCGGAGGACCGAGCGATCGTTGCAATCGCTGCCCAGACCGATCAGCACAACGCGGTGCCCCTTTATGTGCAAGATACGCGTTTCTCCCTCGATGGCCGAAAACAGATGGTCATCCATCTGTGCTTCAATCGCCTCACAGGTAGGGGGATCGAAGTGCAATTTATAGCTTTTACGATCGGCCGTCTTACAGACAGGCAGGGCGTTAAGAGTGTCTTTCCATGAATGATTTATTGAACTAGTAACATAGCGGTTTATGGCGTGCGGCAATTCAACGCCAGCCGCAGCTAACTCGTCGGCCTTTGAGCGGATTTTGGGCATGATGTTCCTCATTATTTTACAGGGGCCATGGTAATACTCGGTACGAATTTAATTCATCTGACCACCAAAAAGCCTCGGGACGATTTCGCCCATAATCATAAGATTTTGTGCGCAAATTGCACATCTTGGCAGCTAAACGATGCTGCTATATTCTACTCGCGCCCCGGTGCTGCGTGCGTGGCCAGAAATGAACGCGAATTTAATCTGGGCGCTTTCAGTCGCCGGAGGCAGATGATAAGGAAAAGAGTCATGGCAATCAAAACAGCAACGGAATCAAATTTGGACTTCGTCAGCTTAGGCGAATGCATGCTTCGCTTGTCACCGCCCGGCCATGGGCGCATCGAATTCAGTAACCTGATGGAAGTATGGGTCGGCGGCGGAGAATATAACGTGGCGTACGCGTTGGCCCGTCTCGGCATGCGAACAGGCTTTCTGAGTCGGATTGTTGATAATCCATTGGGGCATATCATTCTCAATCATGGTCGAAGCGCGGGCGTGGATATGTCGCACATGGTTGTTGCACCATATGACGGAGTCGGGAAGAAGGACAGAATCGGCCTCAATTTCACCGAAGTGGGCACGGGAGTAAGGGCGTCGGTGACCATGTATGATCGCGGCCATTCGGCGGCGATGAATTTGCAGCCCGGGATGCTGAAAGTTGACGGCCTCTTTAAGGCTGGCGTACGCTGGCTGCATACCGGCGGAATTTTTGCGGCCCTTTCAACTGGAACCGCTGCAGTCGCCAAAGAAATTATGCAGGTGGCAAAAGCCCACGGCACTACCATTTCGTATGATTTAAATTTCCGATCAAAGCTGTGGTCAGCGAAACAGGCGCAGGAGGTGACACCGGATCTGGTGCGGATGGTGGATTGCCTGATCGGTAATGAAGAAGACTTTCAGAAGGTGTTGGGTATTGAGGTGGCCGGTGTAGATGACAATTTATCCGACTTGGATACCGCCGCCTATGAACAGATGGTCGAGAAGGTGGTAAGCCGCTACCCGAATATTAAAATGGTTGGTACCACGCTGCGTGAAGTCAAATCCGGATTGATTAATAATTGGTCGGCCATCCTGTGGTGCGATGGCAAGTTTTACCATTCGCGACGTTTTGACGGATTGGAAATTGAAGACCGCGTGGGCGGGGGGGACGGTTTTTGTTCCGGCCTGGCTTACGGTTTCTTAAATGGAATGACTCCCCAGGAGGCGGTTGACCTCGGTGCAGCCCATGGTGCGTTGCTTCAGAGCACGCGAGGCGATACGAGTCAGATCAACCAAGCGGAGTTGATGCACGTATACAAGGGCGGAAGCGCCCGCATTGTGCGCTAAGAGCTTGTCCGGGCAATCACCGGATTTTGGGTTTGCATCAAACGCCTCACCGGCGTGGTTGCGGCCTCTTGCCGGTAAAACTTTCCCGAGTCGGCAAAATAACAGCCACTCGCTAACATACGGGCTGTAATTTAGCTGGGCCGCTTGCATGACCGTAACATCCATATCAGTAAAACCTCAACGGACGTGTGGTTTTAAGCGCCCCCGATTGTTGGCCGCTGTCTTGCCCTTAGCCACGATGCTGATGCTGTCGATCGTATTTCCGCCTGTCAGCGCGTGGATGCTTATTCCGGTGGCGCTGGCACCCCGTATTACTTGCGCCCAACGTCAGCACGTAAGCATAAAATATCTGCTTTACATCTGGTTGGTTTCGACCGTCTATTATGTTGTGAATTTATACTGGTTGTCCGGCATCACGGTGGCGGGATATATTGC
>JAKAZF010000411.1 GCA_021826605.1 Planctomycetota bacterium
TCCTGCCGCTGGCGCGTTGAGAGGGCGGAACATATGACCGCACTGCGTTGTTTGGATTATGCAGGTTTGGTGGAAGACTATTGGACGCAACGCGCCGCCTGATCGCCAACAATAGGAGTTACACCCCGCCGGCATTTATGCCGTCGATTTCACTGTACACCGCTCCGGCAATGGCGGTATAATCATTGACTGGGTATTCGTCGAGGAAAATGCTATGCCAACCGAATGCGGCACGTTACGGATAAGGGGACTTGCCAAATGGCAAATGGCCAAGGTTGCCGCGCGGGCCAGAGGCAACGGCATGACCCCGGAACGCTACGTGAGGCACCTGGTGGAAGAGGATATCGCGATCTCGCAACAAGCGAAAATCACCCGATTCAGCGGCCTCATCGTCAACAAGCATGGCGTCGACGAGCGTGAAATAGACCGGCTTGTTGAGCGATCCAAAGCCAAACATCATCTTCACAAATCGCATGTGGAGTGATGGCTTGCCTCTTTCATCGCAGCGTGTCGTTCTGGATACCAATATTCTCGTACGCGGGTTGCTTAATCCGCACAGCGATTCCGGCCGAATTCTTCGTGCATGCGAGGATCGCCGGGTGCTGGTTTTGATCAGCCGTGAACTTCTTTCAGAGTATCGTTTTGTGCTGCACGACCCGAGCCTTGTTGATTTGTACCCGGCGCTGGATCCTTTTCGAGTGAAGATCGTCCTGGATCGGCTGATGTACATTGGAGAGCGCGTGCAGACGATTCGAACCCGTTTCACTTTTTCGCGTGACAAAAAGGATGAAAAGCTCATTACACTTGCGATTGCGGGATCGGCCAGTGATCTGGTAACGACAGACCGCGACCTTCTTGATCTTCCGTACGATGGAGGCATCACGGGCCGAAGGTTCCGCCAGCGTCTTGCAAATACTGCGGTGCTTAAACCGGATCAATTTGTTGCGCGTCATGGCCGGTTATTGGGCATTGAGCGAGCCAATTAGAAACAATCGCCTTCGGTGCGCCCGGCAGGGATTTTTCGTCCATCGGCGAGCACGCGGTACCGGAAATGCTTCAACTTTCGCCATAATTCCATATCACACAAACCTCGCAGCAGTAAATAGCCAACTGACCGCAGAATAAATGTTGTGCTTCGGCGAGAGCCACCATCTTTGTTCCAGCCCAATTCGCTCTACTGCTCGCCTGTTTAACTCTCATCCAATCTCGGCGAAGCCGCCGCCGTAATTCCATGTCACACGACCGTTGGACAACCGCGTAATTACTCAGTATCAAAGAATATTAGCACCTTCATGATCGGTCGGGCCAGTACAGCCACCACATGTTGTGGCGTTAAGCTGGACGGAAAGCCAACGCGTCAACAAAGAAAAGAAAACTTGCAACTGCGGCCAGATTCGCGCTTCCCACCGTTGAACTGTACAGGGACGGATCGACCAAAGCACCGTACCCCGTCCTGACGCACACAAACGCAAGGAGAGCACCAGTCAAGAGAATTGCCAGTTGCATCCACAACGGAGCCGCTTTGAAGCGATCCAGCCAACCCGTACTCCGCACACCCGCAGTGCCGCTGCTGGACACCCCACCAAAGCCTGATCCCACTCCCAACGCAAAAGCAAATACAAAATCGACAGAATACACAACCGGGCTAAGAAAATATCCGACCAATGACGCCGCATAAAGCGAAAGTGACGCGGTAGCCAGTAGAACGCAAGCAATTGACGCACCCCGCCAAATGCCGCTTGCCGGTCTACAAGGCGATAACCGGAGGCCCGATGATTCGTAGGAGCCTGGCGGTGTTTTCTCGGCGTCCATCTGGCGATAAACGTCAACTTTCCCAGACATTCCCCCGGGCCGGATCACAAAGATCACCCCGGTGATTGCCAAGAACCCCAAGACGGCAGTTGCAATCAGCCATACGACCAACACATGGCCGGCCACCGAAGGATCGCCGAAATCCCGCATTTCGGCCAATTTTCGGAAACTCGCCCGGACGGATTCGGCCGCGACCCCGGCGCGGTAACCCGCAGCCGCAAGAACGATAAACGCGCAAAATAAGGACGCGAGTATCTCGCAACATGCCAAGTATAAAATCAATCTCAGCAAATTCCTGCGTCCATCCAGCACTTTTGCGCTCCAATGAAATCAAACCCATGCACGTTACTTGTAAGTCATTGCTGACTACATTTAGTAATTAATCGCATTACCCGACGACCACGCAATTCGCTCCGACGTCACAATGCCACCGCCGCACAAAGTGCAATCCAGCGAGCCGCCAAATCCGCCGCCGGTTCCGTTAACCAATCACGTCGCCGTTTCAGTTATCCACTGGCGAAGACTGAAGCGGGGGTTCGATCCGATATTTCCTTAACCAGCCGGATTGACCCAACGCTTAAGCGCGACTTCGGTCGCACCTTTTCCAAATCTTTGAATCAGCATATGGATTCGCTTCTCCGCTGCCGTGTAGCCAGCAGGATAACCGTCCACTTGGGCCGGCCAACCGCCCATTCCCTCCCGCTGTGCAGCGGATGGACTGTAGCTGATATTTTTTGCGTAGTCGTCGAGGCATGCCCACCAGCCCAGTTCGTACGCCTCCACGTAATAGTCAATCGCCGATTTGCCCCACCTAGGATTACCTCCCCATGTGTACCGGCGCGGCACCGCTATTCGGTAACAAAATTGGCAATTACCCCCCGAAATACGGCCTGGCGAAGAGCGACCAATCAGTGCGGGGGTCTTGGACCAACCGGAAGCGATGCAGAAGATTGGTAATGCTCCTAATAGCAATAAAGCGGCATATTTTCTGTAACCGGTGTCCAAATTACCTCCATTATCGCTGTTTCCATCGCACACATCGAACTACTGATTGTATGTAAATATGTAAATGTTACCGCCTGCTGGAACATCGCCCCCACCAAAGTTCCGGAACGGACCATAGGCAGCGCCGGGCTTGCGTTGGTATGGCCGTGAAGCCCCACCTTGTCTTGGGTTGGGCGTCACCCCATTATGCGCCGCGTTAAGCTGTGCCTGTGATTGCGGATTATAGTTTGTATAGTTTTGTGGGCCGCTTGAGTTATATTGCGGATATAGCCCACTTGTCTCATTCCAGATAATCTCTGCGAGCGCTAGCATCGAATAAAAACCGGAAATATCCACATAATTCACCGGATTGCTTTCCAAAAACAGGTACGTATTCGCACCATTGATATATTGCAACGGGTCTTGGCTGATCCATGTGCCCAACGATGGTGGATAATTGCGGTTGCGTTCGTAGTAGAGGCCGGCCACGGGATCAAGGGCCATGCCTTGATAGAGATTACTCACCATCGGCTGAGTACCGGACACGCTTTTTTCACCACAAAGCCACGACGGCACAAAGTCTTTTGACCCACGAGGAAGGGGAGGCGAGCGGAGGGGAAATCTGGATTGGCGATGATCGTGGCAAAACGACGTAACACAATCTACGGGGCGATCAGCCACGGACATGACCGAGCGGCACAGAGAACACCTGCGACGAGATGCGAATTCGCCGGATTTGCGATTCAAGATTTCTTCATTCGCCGCGACCATAATGTCGTCCAATCTTCTGATTCTCGACCAGCCGCCACTGCGGCCACCCGGGCATCACAATACCACCCGTGTTACCGCCATGCCACACACAATCCAGCAAGCCGCTAAATCCGCCGCCGGTTCCATTAACTAATCACGTCCTCGTTTCAGTTCCCGGAACCGAGCGGCAGAGAGAACGCCTGCGACGAGATGCGAATTCGCCGGATTTGCGATTCAAGATTGTTTCATTCGCTGCAACCATAATGTCGTCCAAGCTTCTGATTCTC
>JAKAZF010000412.1:0-3127 GCA_021826605.1 Planctomycetota bacterium
ACCCCTTCCGCGCTCTTGTCCGATGGCATGGACAGGGTAAACGTTTCTTCTTTTTTTTAAGGAGTATTCGAAATGAATACAAACAACTCAATGACCGCTGTCGCTTCTCTCCTTGCCGCCGCCGCCATTTCAGGCTTGATGGCCGGCACCACCCGGGCGGCGTCAGCCAATCTTGGCACGCTGTCAGCGGCATCGGGCACGGTGTCGGTTCAGGCTGCTCTGGCCGGAACCGCCGCTTCTCCGATGGCAACCATGGCGTGGGGTGAGCATAAATGCAAAGGCATGAACGCGTGCAAGGGGCAGGGGGGATGTAAAACCGCCACGCACAGTTGCGTCGGTAAAAATTCCTGCAAAGGCAAGGGCGGCTGCAATACGACAAAGCCCAAAAGCCGATGACTGCCGGTGGTCAGTAACCGTCAGGACGTATTTGGAGCACATGCGTTGCGGCATCGGCAGGAACCGTTTGCCGTGACGGAGGTTAACCATCGTCAGACAGGGATTTTCCGGGGATGGGCCTGTGTCGGGTCCATCCCCTTCCCTGACTGCCCATTTCGAGGTTGTCTATGCCGGCAAATCCGTACAACGGTTTTACAGAGCTTGGAATTGGCATTGGCCTGCGAATTCCGCATTATGACCATATTCTTTCCAAAAAGCCCACTGTGGACTGGTTTGAAATCATATCCGAGAACTATATGGTTGACGGTGGGCGGCCGCTGGAAATTCTGGATCGGATTCTGGAGCAATATCGTGTGGTACAACACGGCGTGTCGATGTATTTTGGCTCGGCGGATCCACTGAACCGAGAACATCTCAAGCGTCTCAAGGCCTTGGTCAAGCGCACGAAAACGCCCTTTCTCTCCGATCATCTGTGCTGGGGAAGTGTGGATGGCACCTACAGCCACGATTTGCTGCCCATGCCGTACACTTTTGCCGCCGCCAGGGTTACGGCTCAACGCATCCGGCAGGCGCGGGATTATCTGGAAGTGCCGATCTGCGTGGAAAATGTCAGCAGCTACGCCGAATTTCACCAGTCGGAAATGACGGAGTGGGAATTTCTAACGGAAGTTGTGGAGCGGGCGGATTGCGGCATTCTGCTGGATGTCAATAACATTTATGTGTCATCCAAAAATCACAACTTCAATCCATTGGACTATCTGGATAACATCCCGCATCATCGCGTCGGGCAGATACATATTGCCGGACATTCCAAATTTGAAAAATATATTCTCGATACGCATGATCATCCGGTGCTGGATCCGGTTTGGAAACTCTATGCCAGAGCAATTGAGCACTGCGGAGCAACTTCAACACTGCTGGAGTGGGATGCGCATATCCCATCGTTTGAAGAAGTTCATAACGAAGCGCTCAAAGCCAAAGCATTTTCAGCGGACAGACCAAAAGCGGGAGTTGCTCATGCCAAAGCCGGTTAAACGCAATTCATCCCGCCCGTCGCGGACCGGGTCCGGGCGCATAGCGCCAAGCTCGGTGGATTCACGGAAACAATTACATGACCTGCAGGCCCTGATGCTTGAAGCGGTGAGTCGGCCATTGACACCCGCACTGACTATGCGCAGGCAATGGAATCGTGGCACGCCCACTTCAACCGTCGCTGAGCAGTTCATTAAACCCAATGATCGCTTAAGCAGTTTTGAGCGGCTGGAAATTTACAACCGGCAGTACTGGTTTCGCCTGCTGGATTGTTTATATGATGATTTTCCAGGTTTGCGTGCGGTATTGGGAGAAGATCGATTTTTCAAAATGAGCCATGCGTATCTGGCCCAATATCCATCGAAATCATTTCAGTTGCGCAATCTGGGGCGGCACCTCCACGCTTTTTTAATCCAGGAGCCGCAATGGGCGGAGGCGCGGCGGGCGATGGCGCTGGATATGGCAAAATTTGAGTGGGCTCAAATCGAAGCTTTTGATGCCGAATCGCGGCCCGTGCTGGCCGCCGCCGATCTGGCGGGGGCCAGCACGCTTGAGCTGAAATTGAAATTGCAGCCGTATCTATCGTTGCTGCCGCTGGGTTTTGCACTCGATGAATTCGCAATTGCCCTGAAAAAGGGTGCCTCCATGCATACTCAAGCCGCGGAAGGGAAGCGGCGCATAGAAAGCCGGCACCCGGTGCGGCTTCCGGAAAGGAAGCGGATTTTTCTGGCGGTTCATCGCTTCAACAATATGGTGTTTTTCAAACGTTTGGAAGAGCCGGCATTTGCGCTGTTGGAACACCTGCAGCGGGGGCTTGCGGCGCAGGAAGCGATGGGGCGGGCCTTGCCGCCATTTTTCAGTGCCGATCCGACCCGAAATTGGCCCGAACAGATCAAACAATGGTTTGCCAACTGGGCGGAACTGGGGTGGTTGTGCCGGTAGATTAGCGGCTTGGCGACAGCTTTGTCTTCATCCGGTGTTTCGGTGAAGGACTTGCATCCAATAGCTGGCGGTTATCCGTATAAGAATCGGCGGGCGGGCTGGAGGTTGCACACGTTGTCGAGATGGGTGGCAGTTGGCCGATTCGTATGGCCTGCCCGCGGCAACGAGTGCGGAAATCATATTTTGCGGTTCTTAGTTGTATTGCCCACCCGGCATGATTTTCCCGTAATTCTCGGCACTGTAAGAGCCGTAAATCATTGGCGACTAACCTTGCGTTCATGTCCGATGGCATGGACAGGGTAAATGTTTCTCTATTGCAGGAAGGTTCATGTATGTCGCAACAGAAAGCCAAAGCGCTTGCTGGAAGCCTGTTTGTCGGGTTGGTAGTGACGGCGGGATGGTTTGTACCCGCGGCAGGGGCGCAAAGCCCAACCGCCGGATTGTTGCATTTTGATTCCGAGAGTCTGGCAACCATTGAAGCGGATGATATTCCCGCCGCACCGCCGGCTGATGGTCGTTATTTTTTTAATCTGCTGGATCATCGCAGCAAGTATGCGACCGGCTTTTTTCCGGGGGGAATTGTTGCCGCCGCCATGCCCGCGCAGCGCGAAATCGCGGAAACGTGGTATGACTACCAGCGGCCCGGTTTGCGTACGCAGTTGTTTTACAATGAGATCAAGTGGGGGTTGGATCAATGGACCCTTTCCTTTGAGGCACCGTGGCAACATGCACATGTGGACGGCGCTGGGGCGGGGGC
>JAKAZF010000412.1:3137-3833 GCA_021826605.1 Planctomycetota bacterium
GGGCGTCACGCAATCTGGACGGCTTTGGTAATTTCGCCATTTCTTTCCGCTCTCCCATTTATCAGTATGTGTCAAAAAATGGATTCTGGGATTATTCACTGGTTCCGGATTTTGAAGTTGATGCGCCATCCGGATCGGCCACGAGTACCGGGACGGTGATATATCCGCAGGTTTATCAACTTTTGGGCATTGGGAACCATTTGAGCCTGCAGGGCAGTTTCGGTACCGCATTTTTGACCGGGTCCGGACTTGGCGGGCAGAAGCAGATTCGCTGGAGTGCCATCATTGGATACAATGTGTACCATCGCAATTTCCCGATTCCCGGTATCGCTGACATCACGCCGCTGATGGAGATCGTCGGGACGGATCCGATATCCGGTGCCAATGTTGGACAACAATCCATCAGCGTGGATTTTGGCGCCGAGATTAATCCCATGCCCAAATGGGGTTACTTGACCCCGTACTTCGGCTTTGCGGCCGGTCCGGCTCTGACGCGCAGCGCCCGGGCGGGCGGGGATTGGGTATTATCCGCTTATCTCGCATTCGCGTTGCCTTGAGGCGTTCGGATCAAGTAAGCGAGCCATGATTGGAAAAGTTTTGGCAATGCTGGAATAATCAATCGAGACGGAGGTTTTTGTGGTAGATGAAGAAACAGGGTTGTTGCATCGGCTGGATGCTCTGCGCTGGACAAAACTG
>JAKAZF010000413.1 GCA_021826605.1 Planctomycetota bacterium
ATTATGAAACCGCGAATCATCTTGAGTACGGTCAAAGGCAAACTTGAACCGATGACCACGCAGGGCGCTGCCGCCAAAAAGCTTAAAATATTTGCGCCGGGTGAGAAGCCATTTGCCGATTATTTTTCTCATCTACCATCGCTGGACGTAGACTTTTATAAACCTATATGCCGAGAGTGGTACTGGCATGCGACTTGGAAGCACCGGTGCATGCAGCAGGGCATTGCCGGTTTTTGGAACGACGAAGCCGATTACGGTCTGCTGGGCAATTTTGAATTTTTGCACATGCAGCAGGCGTTATATGACGGCCAACGCCGTGATTTGCCCAATCGGCGGGTATGGTCCATCAATCGTAATTTTTACACCGGCTCGCAACGCTACGCCTACGCCACTTGGTCGGGGGATATCAATACTGGCTTCGCAGTTATGCGTCAGCAAACCATCGCCATGGCCAACACCATCAGCCTCGGACAGGTGCGGTGGGCGCAAGACACCGGCGGCTTCAATGGCCATCCCACGCCGGAATGTTATACACGCTGGTTTCAGTTCACGGCGGTCTGCCCCACTTTGCGCACGCACTGCACGCTGGGCGAGCGCCGCCAACCGTGGGTCTTCGGTGATCAAGCCTGCGAAACCGTAAAATTTGCCATTCGTCGTCGGTATGAATGGTTCTTTTATGTTTACGCCTGCGAGCACGAGTGCAGCACCAATGGGGGCGTAGGAATCGTTCGCCCCATCTTCTTTGACTACCCCAAAGATTCGAATGTAACTGGCATGAGCGAGCAATGGATGTTTGGGCCAGCAACTATGGCCGCACCGGTCCTGCACGAATTAGGCACCGGCAAGGGCCAGCAACTTACCCGGCGTATCTACCTTCCACCCGGGACCGACTGGACCGACTATTTCCGTGGTGATACCTACACCGGTGGCCAATGGATCAATTACCCTTTGAATCCGGAATCATGGATGGATTGGCCTTTATTCATTAAAAAAGGTGCCATTATCCCTATGGCTCCCCCGAGCCATGCCATTCATGTTGCCAAACCCAAGCACGCGTGGATCGATATATTTCCGTCAACCAGCATGACGGAAGGCATATTTTATGATGATGACGGCGACACCTTTGACTATGAAAAAGGCACCTACCATCGGCAGGTGATTTCAGCCCGAAAACCTTCCGCCGGCCAGCGCAGCGAAATAAAAATAGCAGCCAAAACCGGCAATTATTCATCGTCGGTGAACCATTTTATCCTTCGCCTGCACGGACAGGCGGCCACGGCCGTTGCAATTCATGGCACGCCGGACCCCGTTCATGTGGATGACGTCCTGGGCCTGGAGCATCACACCGTTGCGTGGTATGTGGATGAGGATGTCTATGGCCCTGTTACGTTTATCAAGCTGCCCGCCGGTGAAAATGACGATATCCATATCACAGCCACGGGGCATCAGCCGATCCACAAAACGATGGAACGCTTCCTGGCGACGGACGCCTCGCTTTCCGGCCCGGTGGCACCCGATACGCCGCTGAAGACCAGCAACGGCATGTATGCATTAGCAAATGAGTTTGGTCCATTCGGCGATTTGCGAAATACAATTCAGAACAACCACACCG
This sequence comes from Planctomycetota bacterium, assembly GCA_021826605.1. Next base: position 1,613 of record JAKAZF010000413.1, read on the forward strand.
GGTACACCGGCCGCGGATTTATCGCCGGATTTAATAATACAGATACCGCTGCCACTTACTATCTGTCGCGCCGTGCGGCGGGAGTTTACAAGTGCACGTTCCGCTTCGCCAATGGCCAGCCGGATGTCATGCGGACTTTGAATGTTTACATCAACGGCATTCGCTACGGCACTATGGAGATTCCGGGTTTGGCCAACTGGGATCAGTGGCAGACTGTTACGATGTACATCCCGTTGGTTGCCGGGGCAAACACCATCATGCTGCGGCGCGATGCGGAAAATTCCGGCAAGGTGAATCTGGACACAGTGGAAATATCCACTGCGCCCGTGCATTGATTGCGATGCTGGGGCGTTGGGTTGAATTCGCCGTCGTCTTGTTGTGTTTGCAGCATGAAAATTAAAAGGGCCGGTGACTTCCATCACCGGCCCTCAGCCATTGCATTTATTTACGCATCGTTTCATCACCGCTGATGAAAGATACACCGAGAAGACAACCCTCATTCGCCATTCGGATCGATAAACACACGTGGGAACTGGGAGGGTGTTACTGCCGCGGCATGGCCATCTAAAAAGCCAACGTTTATGTGATTTCCATGGCGATTAAAACCAAGCCCTGTGTTGTTATCTCCCTTCGGCAGGGGCAGATAATTGGGGGACATGGGAATACGATCGCGAAGGGCCGCGTTGTCAGCCACTGCCTGTAACGTGCAGATATTGACGGATGCAGGAAGACCGGCGGCAAAGTTGTATGCCGTGGTGTAATACGTTTCATCGCAATAGAAAAGCCCATTACCACCTTGCGCATCGGTGCCACCCGGATTCGGACGAACTCCGCAGTCAGCAAACATAAGCGTCTGCTGCGGATCGCGAATGCCGCCCAGAGTGCATCCCCATGATGCAGTGCCACCAGCTTTTGATTGCGAACCGGCTGGAATCTGAAAGGCCCAGCCGGGATTGAAAGCACCGTATGAACCATTGTATTTGGCCGATGCAATATCAGCATTTATGCCATAGGAGACCGGGTAATAACCTTGGAAGTTGCCGGGATAGCCCGATGGTTTCGTTTGCTGGGACGTCGATGTAATGGCCACGTTATTAAACAATTGGTACCCCGGGTCGGTATCAGTGATAGATGGATCAGAGGGGCATTCAAATACTTTGGCTCCGGCTCCATGGGCACCGAAGTTCAGAAAAGTCTGGTCGGGCTCACCGCCCAGATAGGGAACCAATGCACTCGCCCAGTCATCAAGCACTGAATATCCCTGCGGCACGTAAGTGTTGGTCTGCGGGTTATAGAGCGTTGAACGATAGGCAAACATGGTGTGGTTGGTGTCCGGCGTCTCGGTGTATTGCATGATGCTGCTGTCGGTATCGGGCTGGACGAAATTTTTATGTGCATCGGCGAACTCGATCTCGGCGGTGAGTATCTGCCTGACATTCGACAGGCAAACGGTTGATGCCGCCTGCTCACGGGCTTTTGCCAACGCCGGCAGCAGAATAGCTATCAGCAATGCGATGATGGATATTACCACCAGCAATTCAATGAGTGTAAAACCACTTGTTTTTCTTTGAATGCGTAACATAGGCATCCCCTTATTAAAGTGTAACCTTCACATACTTTTTGCGCCATCGACGACCTCCTGTCGCCAATGAAAAGAGTCCAGATATAAGCAGTGACAGGGATTCCGGCTCCGGCGTAGGAATAATATTCGCGCTATTGGAGCTGATCAAACCGTATTGTCCCAGTAACTGGTTATAGGCAGCCATGGTTGTGCTGCTGGCACCGTGTGCCAATAATGTCTGGCCGAATGGAATCAGATCCTGAGGGGTGATAACCCCCGTTCCAAAATAATCCGCCGCCGGGTTAAACTGTGTGTTTTTACCAGCGAGCAAATTGGCAAAGGCATTTACATCCGCCGTGTCATACTGCCCATTGAACAGCAAATCACCCAATCCTTGCCCAAAGATGGTTGACGTGTATAGCCCGGCTATGCGCTGGATGTTGTAGGTTCCATCGGGTTTATAACTGACGATGGTTGCTACATGATTACCGCTTGTTAAACCGGTGATGTCAATCTGCCATTGATTCACATCGGTTTGAGTCGCCTGATTCGAATTGCCGATCATGGAAAGGATTTGTGAGGCAGTGTCGGCTGCAGGCAGGTCAAAAAGGACGTGCACATTGTTGGCCAGGCCGTCCGCCGAGATTGATTGCACAATCA
>JAKAZF010000414.1 GCA_021826605.1 Planctomycetota bacterium
TTTTTGAAAAATTCGCGGGCGGGACGACGAAAAAACCGTGAGCCATTTTTCCTCTTCGTGGGCTATACCGACACACATTCCCCGCACATCCAGGCACCGAAAAAATATGTCGACTACTACAATCGTCAACCGCTTAATTGGTTCAAGGTACCCCCGTTTGCGCCATGCCATGGGCAGATTGCCACTCTGGCCAATGGAGTGCCGCGTCTCGCGTCAGAACAGCACGCCCGCCTTGCAGAATATTATGGGGCCGTTGCCAACATTGACGATCAGGTGGGCCGGGTAATCACCGCCCTGAAGGATATGGGCGAACTTGACGACACCATGGTGGTATATACGGGTGACCATGGATTGAACGGTGGACACAACGGCTTTTGGGAGAAGGGCAACGCCACCATACCGCAGAATTTTGTAGATGACTCGATCCTGATATCGTCGATTGTTTCGTGGCGTAATGGCGGTATCAAAGCCGGTGCGACCAGTGATGCCATCGTCAGCCATCCTGACCTTTTCATGACCATTTTGGATGTGGCCAAGGCCCACCCCGGTCAAGCAGTCATGGAAAGCATTAACTCGCCGGGGCTTTCATATCTACGTCAGTTGCGAGGCGAAAAGGTATCGGGCTGGCGCGATTCAATTATTTGTGAATACGGCAATGCCCGTATGATCCGCACCGATCGCTACAAGTTGATTCTGCGTTATCCATTTGATTGGGTACAGGCTCCCAATGAACTTTATGATTTGCAAAATGATCCGCATGAACGGATCAATGTTTACGGAAAAGCGGCACACCAGGGATTAATAAAAGACCTGAGTCGAAAAATTAATGCGTTCTTCAAGGTATACACCGTGCCGGGTAATTCCGGTCTTGACCTGGAAAAACAACCGACACCCAATCCGCAGGCACCTTGGATCCGGATGGCACGCCGTGATACGCAGTGGATTGTGCGCGATTATTAATCGTCAGGCACAGAGTACCCATCGCAGAACCTGCGGGTGACACGCCGCTAAAGGCGGATGAATGGTCTTTCAACGGCGCGGGGAGGCGGTACGATTGATGATTGCTTGCCGGCGGAATTTTCCGGTGCACGGGCGTCTTCAAGGCGTTTTGCTTTCCGCATGTCGCGGGGTGTCTGATCAAAATAGCTGTGAAACGACGTGCTGAATTGCCGGGGGGAACTGTAGCCCGCCTCTTCAGCCACCTTGGCGATCGGCATGTCTGTGTCGAGTATTAAACGCCGCGCCGTTTCCATCTGAATACGTTGTATTTCTGTCGCCGGTGTTCGGCCCAGCGTGGCGACAAAATGGCGCTCCATGGTGGGGCGCGATACCGCCAACTGGTCCGCCAGCCACTTGACCGATACGCCGCTCTTGAGATTACGGTGAATCATTTTCAGGCCTTCGCGTACCAAGTCGTCTTCCACGCCGAAAATATCGGACGAAAGCCGGGTAATGACTCTCAGCGGCGGAACCAACACCTGTGTGGTACGTACTTTGCGCCTTCGCATAATTTGATACAACAGCGCCATCGCACGAAATCCGATGTTATAGGTGTCGAGAAGGATGCTCGATAAATGGGGTGCCCTTAACTGACCGTACAGATCATCATTATCGGTTCCCAGAATGGCGACCTCTTCAGGCACCTTGAGTTTCAATCGGCGGCAGGCATCAACCAGGTAGGTACCGAGCAGATCATCACCCGCATAAACGGCTACTGGCGTGGTAAGCCGTTTCAGCCAACGAGCTGCCACGCTGGGATATATTCCCTGTCGGTCTTCGGCTTCGTGCTCGTGTTTGTGAAAATATTCGGCCGTTACTCCTCTGGCAGTCGCTTGCGCCATAAAGCCATCCCGACGGGCATCCGACCAGTAGCGATTTTCCATTCCGTAATAGACTAAGCGCCGAAAGCCGCGATCGACAAAATAGTCCGCGGCCATCCGCCCGACGGCCATATCGTCCGTAATGACTCGCGGCAGCTTAGACGAAGGCGTTTCGGCTGAGACATCCACAGCCGGTAACTGGCGCTGCGCTATTTCCTCGGAGAGTTTCCATGCCGGGGGGCTGCCAGCGGTAAGCACGCCACCAATGTCGCCGCGGATCAATTTGGGGAAATCGACCATTTCAAAATTGTCCGGGAAGAATATCCTTATCTCCGGCTGGCTGGCGGCATACTTCGCGGCACCCCGCAGCACGTCGCGATTGTATGCAACCGCCAAATTACCCAGATACAACACCCGCTTATTTTTCCGCATCGTGGCCGAACCTCCTTGCCCATTATAGCCATTGCTCTCACATGTGTGATACAAATCCAGAATCTTTTTTTGATTTTTTTGCCTAGATTTGATCCCCCTCACCCTCTACACTAATCACCGATATTGACGAACGATGGCACACGCTTACTCAAAGGGTATTTCAGCATGCGGCACACATGGCTTTTAGCGGCTCTGGCAATCACCACGTCAACGCTCGTCGGAGGATTGCGCTTGGTGCACGCCCATAGCAAGAAAAAGGGTGTTGGTTGGGTATTTCGCCATGCCGAAGCTCAATCCATGAAGGAGGTTGGCCAACTTCATGTGCATTGGTTTTACACCTGGGGATACCAAAGACCGGCCATCGCTCCAAAGCAATTGCACTTCGTGCCCATGATTTGGGGCTATTATCCCAAAAACCTCCATGCTTGCATCCGACAGATTGTGAACTACAAAAAACACCATATTGTCAACGCGATGCTGGCATTCAACGAACCCGATGGCCGAAAGCAGTCTGATTTCGCCGTGTCCAAGGCGATCAAGGCGTGGCCCCAACTTGAAGCAGCGGGCTTACCGCTGGGCAGCCCCGCCTGCGCCAAACCGCTCGGCAAATGGATGAAAACCTTTATGCGCGGCGTGCAGAAGCACCACTATCGCGTCAATTTTGTATGCGTTCACTGGTATGGTGCCCCCAACCCGCGAGGTTTTCTAAAATCGCTTCGGCGCATTCATCACATGTACCACCGACCATTATGGATCACGGAATTTGCCGTGGCCGACTGGTCCGCACTCAAGACACATGAAAACAAAGACTCGCCAGCGGCGATTATCCATTTCATGAAGGTGGTCCTTCCGGCGCTGAATCGGCTCAGGTATGTCCAGCGATATGCGTGGTTTCCGGGGCCGCAGTCCACCCACACACCGGTAGGGCGATCGGCACTGTTCAATAAAAATGGATCGCTTACGGCGCTGGGCAGAATTTATGCCGCCGACTGAAACGTACTGATGAGACGGGCGAAAGGCGCTTTTCCTGCGCTCACCCGCCCTTTTTGTCGGAATGTATTCAAAGTTAAAACGCTGTGTGTCGGCCACCATATAGATGGCGTTTTCCACTACAATAGTCGATTAATGACGGATGAAGCGTTGCGACGACAAGTGCCTTTGAACATGGGGCTGATGGGTTACATCGGCACAGCCCTTGACGTTAATGATTTTATATTTTTCAATCTTGTGGTCGTCACGTTTCACCGGTTTACCAGCGATCTGTTTCTGATTGCCATTCTGGTGAATGTCCATCGCCTTCTGGGTTGTACGGTTCAGCCCTATGTTGCATGGAAGGCTGATCACGTCCGCAGCCGCCTGGGCCGACGCAAACCGTTCCTTCTCTTTTCGCTCACTGGCAGCGTGGTATTTGTCACACTGCTGGGGCTGCTTCCGGAATGTATCTCCAGGACGCAATACCATACGCTTTGGGCGCTGGCAATCGTTGCTGGAGTTTTTATCCTCTGGCAGATATGTCAGGAAGTCAGCTTAAGCGCCCATACCACACTTTATCCCGCCGTTATCAGA
>JAKAZF010000415.1 GCA_021826605.1 Planctomycetota bacterium
ACCTCGGTCTGCCACCCTCATCCAAACGCCACAAAACGCACTCCCCTCTCACTTCTGCGGGTAACGCCTTTCGCCACGCCTGCACAAACCTGCTTCAGTCAAGCGGTTTGTTACAACGCAACCGGCTCGTTTTTCACGGACGGCTCTGGCATAGCCCGGCGGGATGGGTTATCATTATTGGCGTTGAGGACCATTGTGGCCTTGAGGGGTCTGAATGGTCGTGAACGGTTACGACAATTCCACCCCGCGAGTCACGATGGAGCGACTCGCGGGCCGGGGTGGGTGCAATGTGAAATTGACGGGATTCATGGGGCTACAGCAATGAATGTTTACAAGGAGTTGATGGTGAAAATTTCGCATCCGAAATTACCACATTATGTTCTTGCACTGGCTATGTTGTCATGCATGGCGCTGACTTTCGCGCCGTCCGCCGCCGACGCGGGGCCGGCAACCGTGTTCGTCCGATGGTCCAATATCATCGGCATATCCCCTACCACCCCCACGTTGCAAGTGGTGGTCAATCCTATGCTGCGGCCCGGATCTCCCATCAGCCGGCGCGCATTTCAGGCCCTGCATCGGCTCAAGGCGAATGATGTCCGCTTTGTACCATGGTTCCCCTACCCCAAGTTGGTCGTGGCGGAACTCCGGCCGCCCGCCGGGGGCAAAACGTTCTGGAATTTTAAACTCATTGACCCCATGGTTCAGAATTTTATGCGGGCCACCGCCGGGCATCCCGTCATCATGAATTTCAGTACCATTCCTGAATGGATGTTTCATACCAAGAAGCCCGTCACGTGGCCTGCGAATCCTAATACAGCGGATTGGGATTATGAGCAGGGCATAAAATTACAGGTGAGCTTGAAAACACTGGCCAATTATTATGCCCGGCTGGTAAGTTGGTATACCCGTGGCGGATTTCGGGATGAATATGGCCATTGGCATAAATCACCCTATCACGATCACTTTGCCTGGTGGGAAGTCCTCAATGAAGTGGATGGTGAACATCACATGAATGTCCAAGAATACACACGCTGGTACGATGCCATTACCGCCGCCATTCACAAGGTTTCGCCGCAAACCCGATTCGTCGGCCTGGCGTTGGCATCACCATCCAATGATCTGCCATGGTTCAGGTACTTTCTCAATGCCCGCAACCATGCTCCGGGCACACCGCTGAACATGATTTCCTATCATTTTTATGCCATACCGTCGGCGGCCAGCAAACCGAGTTCATGGCCAAAGGCATTCTTTTCGCAGGCCAGGGGATTTCTCAAGACGGTGCGAAAAATTCAGGCAATTCGCGCGAAGCTTTCACCAGCAACTAAAACGGATATTGATGAAATCGGATCCATTCTACCCAATGACTCCACCAGGCCCATACCGAATATGTACTGGAACTTAAGCGGTGCCATGTACGCGTATCTGTTCGCCCATCTGGCTCGCCAAGGCATTGCAATTGCCGGTGAAAGCCAACTCATTGGTTATCCCAGCCAGTTTCCCAGCGTCGCGATGGTGAATTGGACTACGGGCGTGCCCAATGCACGGTTTCGCGTGCTGCAATTGTTACGTGATAACTTCGGAGTTGGTGATAAGATCATTGCCACGCAAGTCCACGCACCGGGCGTGTTCGCCCAGGCTTTTGTAACACCGACCGGTCAAAGAAAAATTCTGCTGATTAACAAACGCGATAAAAGCATCGTGCTGAACATTCCCCAAACGAAAGGCTCTGTGCTGCAATGGGTGGATCAACACACCGCCGAGCATCCACCTGCGCAGCGGAGGCTGAAACACAACCATCTGCGTCTGGGCGGCTTGGGCGTTGCGGTAATAACGCTGCAAGCCAAGCGTTGAAGCCGGATTGGTGGTCCCACGCAACGGTGCGGACCCCAGCCAACATCGCGTTTAACTGCTGTACCCTCCCGTAAGAAGATTGCCGTGGAACAGGGTATCGGAATGCTATTTGAACAATACCGGTATTGTTTTCTCCGGGCTTAGTCCCGGGATCCGCATGGCACGGCCGGACGGTGAAGCCGACACCGGCAGTGTTTTCTTGACAGAGGGATGAGTGGGAAAGGGCGCACGCTTGGCGCGCCATCGCCGCCACCATCCAACCATGCCGCCTCCGCACGACTATCCTGCCAGCCGGATCGGAGGAATATCAAATTTTGGATTCTGCCCCATGAATCGCGCTGGGTTATTATGAAAAATATCGAGCAGTTCCTGTTCGCTGTGGCCGCGCCGGCGATATTCCATGGCGCATTCCTGCAGGGTGAACGGACTGCTCGGCCCCCAGTCGGCGGAGGAATTCACCAATAGCCGGCTCGTGGGGTAATGCTCCAGCATGTCCGCGGCGCGGCGTGGGCTCATTTTCGTTTGTGGATAAAGGGTCATACCGGCCCAATAGCCGGCGTCCAGCACCCGCTTGATGGTGTGTTCCTCCACATGGTCGATCCAGACCCGTTCCGGATCGGCACCCAGTTCACGCAGCAGATCCAAGGTTAAGTTCGTTCCCTTTAACTTGTCCTGAAGGTGCGGTGTATGAATGAGCACCAGTTGGCGGTGCTTGAGTGCCATCTCCATCTGCTCCCGGAAGATTGCCAACTCCGACGGCGTATTTTTATTTAAGCCGATTTCTCCGATGCCCAGGACCGTGGGGTATTTGAGAAAATCCGGCATAGCCGCCATCACCGCGCGGGATAGCGAAACATTTTCCGACTCCTTCGGATTCACCGCGATCCAGCAGAAATGGCGGATACCGTATTGCGCGGCGCGGGTCGGCTCAAATTCGCTGATTTGCCGAAAATAATCCAGAAATGTTTCCGGATGGTGCCGGTCGAAGCCGGCCCAGAAAGACGGCTCCGCGACCGCCACCACGCCCGCCTGGGCCATGCGTTCATAATCCTCCGTCGTGCGGGAAATGCCGTGGTAATGGGGCTGAATGTAATACATAAAATCTCCGCGTACAAAACTGCCGCTGAGGCAGCCTTAATCAGCAGGCTCGGATAGCAGACGCAGCATGTCTTCCACCCGGTTCGGTTGGTGCCCGGGTTTGGCGAGAATCGCCAAGGCCTGCCGCAACCGCAGCAATCGCCGGTCAACGGCAATGTCGGCATTGGGTGCAGCCGCAGCGCGGTCCAGGCGATCAAACGTTGCGCCAAGTTCCAATAACATGCAGCGGCAATCCAGATAGTACCGCTCCAGCACCATATTTTTATCCAGCATGGGACACCTCAGGAATCTACCCCAGCCAACAGCCACTGGGGCGGTAAGGCATCGCCGACGTGATGATGCGCCCATGGTATCTGGCCCACAAACTAACGTCAACATGGCGCCCGCGATTCTCGCACCCGGGGCCGGGTGTTATTATATTAATTTATTGCCATATATGATAATATCGCCATGGATGCCCAGTGCCCCGGATATTTGGGGTCTGTTTTTCAAAACCTGGCGGCCATGCGTAAAGCCGCCATGCCATGGCTTTGTACAACGTGCATATCCCTGCGGGCAGAGAATGCCCAAGCCTGCGGACAACTGGAACTGTGAATACAAAGCTGTGTTCCGGCTGGCTCTTTCACCCGCTGGACTTCCTTAGAAGAGACCCACTGGCGGAGTATGCGGGGCCGTCGCTCCTCGCCAGCGGCCAAAACTCCTGCGCCGTAAAATATGAATTTATTTTTCGCGATGTTCATTATGTGCAGCGAATCCTTGCAAATACAAGTGGATTCGCTACCATGCACCTTGATGCGTCGATGGCGCGCGGGCGTAATTCAGCGGTAGAATGCCAGCTTCCCAATCCGGCGCTCCCGC
>JAKAZF010000416.1 GCA_021826605.1 Planctomycetota bacterium
GATCTCCCTGCCGCACATGGTCGGCGCAGGACGTTACCGGCCTGGGCCAATTATTCATCTTTGCGATTACTGGAATTTTTTCGCTGAACGCAGATAATAAAGGGCTTGAATTTTTGCGGCATGGGTCGCTGGTTATGTAACGCATTGGAATTTACTGCATGATTGTCATTCTTAAGCCGGGGGCGGATGACGCCCTTGTGAACAATATTGTCTCACAAATTGAGGCTTTGGGTCTTCAGGCACATTTGTCCAAAGGGCAATATCGCACCGTTATTGGGGTTGTGGGTGAAGAAGTCAAGGTAGATAAAGAACACCTGATGGCCATTAATGGCGTCGAACAGGTTCTGCCAATCATGCGGCCATACAAACTTGCGAGCCGGGAATTTCATAAAGCGGATTCGATCGTAGAAATTCCATGTCCCGGCGGCGGAACGGTCAAGGTTGGCGGCGGCCATTGCGTTTCGATAGCCGGCCCATGTGCCTGCGAGAATGAAGAAATGGTTCATAACATCGCGCGGTTCATACGTGCTTCCGGTGCCGCGGTTCTTCGGGGTGGCGCTTATAAACCGCGAACGAGTCCCTATAGTTTTCAGGGCCACGGGGAAGATGCCTTAAAGTGGCTGCGCGACGCGGGCCGGGAAAATGGCATGCCCATCATTACCGAAGTCATGGATACCCGGCATGTCGCAATTATCGAAAAATACACCGATGTATTTCAAATCGGCGCACGGAATATGCAGAACTTTAATCTACTGTTTGAAGTCGGCAAAACCCGCAAGCCCGTGCTGCTGAAGCGCGGCATGGCCGGTTCAATTCAGGAATGGCTTATGAGCGCGGAATATGTGCTGAGCCAGGGCAATCGGCAGGTAATCCTGTGTGAGCGGGGAATTAAAACATTTGAAACCGCGCTGCGATTCACACTGGACATTTCCGCCATACCTGTGGTAAAAGCCAACAGCCATTTACCGGTGATTGTGGATCCCAGCCATGCCAGCGGAGTGCGGGAATTTGTTCCAGCCCTGGCGCAGGCCGGCATCGCGGCGGGTGCCGATGGTATTATGGTGGAAGTGCATGACAACCCGGCCAAGGCCATGTGCGACGGACCGCAGGCGCTGCTTCCTGAAGCATTTGCGGATTTGATGGTAACGCTGAAAAAGATTGCCGGCGTTCTGGGAAGAGAATTTTCCGCCCCGTCCACACTACCGACTTTGGGGCATGTAACGGTTTAAAACCGGTGCCAAAGCTCCACCGCGCGGTGGCAGGCAACGGGCCGGAAAACTTGGTTCCTTGAATGGAGAATAACCACCCATGCGGAAATATTTAATTGCCGGCAATTGGAAAATGAATCTGGATCGCGCTGAAAGCGTGGATTTAGCCACGCAGATCATCGCCAAGCTGCCATCTCCGTGCCCGGTGGAAGTCAGTGTTATACCGACGCTGGTGCATCTGGAGGCGGTCAAACATGTCATTGGCTCAAACGTGCAACTCGGCGCGCAGAACGTCTATTTTGAAAAAAAGGGAGCCTTCACCGGCGAAGTCAGTGTCGGGATGCTGCGGGACATGGGCGTTAAATATGTGCTGGCCGGGCATAGCGAACGGCGGCATATTCTGGGCGAAACCGACGAAATCGTCGGCAAGAAAGCGCACGCCATTGTAACCGAGGGGCTGGGGCTGATTTTATGCGTGGGAGAAACGCTTGAGCAACGCCAGCATTTTAAGACCGTTGAAGTCGTGGGACGTCAGCTTGATGCGGGTCTGGCGCATGTGGCGGCTGCCAGTGCTGAATCAGGCCACCTGGTGATTGCCTATGAACCGGTGTGGGCCATTGGAACCGGGCTTACCGCCACACCGGCTCAAGCCCAGGAAGTGCATGCGTTTATCCGGACCAAACTGGTTGAAAAATATGGCCAGGAAACCGCCCAGAACATCCGCATTCAGTATGGTGGATCGGCAAAAAAGGCCAATGCGGCAGATCTGCTTGCGCAGGTGGATATTGATGGCCTGTTAATCGGCGGTGCCAGCCTGATGGCGGATGAATTTATTGGCATTGTCCAGGCTGCCATTGCCGGACAACCGAAGCATTAATTTAAGACAGGTAACCGAGCCGACGGCTCAAGGACACAACAACGTATGACAACATTCTTTTCGATATTGCTGGTACTTCTCGGAATAGTGATGATATTTGTGATACTGCTGCAGCGTGGGCGCGGCGGTGGCCTGATCGGTGCGTTTGGTGCCGGCGGCGGAGGTTCGGCCTTCGGCACAAAAACCGGCGATGTATTTACCACGATTACCGTGATTTTATTCGTGCTGTTTATGTTTCTGGCAATCGGTTTGAACTGGATGGTACAGGGAAAGCCCGCCGTTGCCACATCACGTCCGGCCGCGACGACGCAATCCGGAACGACCGGTGCCGCGGCGACTGCACCGGCGACATCCAATACCAAGGCCACGCCCACGCCTGCGAAGGCTGTAACGCCGGCCAAGGCCGCCCCTGGCGGCAGCACGCCGGCCAAAGCACCGGCTAAAACCCCGGCAACGCATCCGTGATCAGGTTCGGAGTTTAGATGATCATCAGCATGACCGGTTATGGCAGAGCGAGTCTGGAAGAAGAGAATTTTTTCTGCCAGGTGGAGATTCGTTCGGTTAATAACCGCTTTCTGAAAGCCTCCATTCGCGTGCCGGATGAACTCGCGGAATGTGAAGCGGATATAGACAAACTGGTGCGTCAACAGCTTTGCCGCGGTTCGATTAACGTTACGGTGACGGTGGTATTACCATCGGGAACAGCCGCTCCGGTTAATCGCGAAGCGGCACAATATTACCTCAAAGAAATGCAGGATCTGGCACGCTGGGCCAAGGATTCGGCGGCGGCGCCGATGAACATTGATCTAACGCAGTTGCTGCTGTTACCGGGAGTATGCGAATCACCCAACCGCGGACTGGCTGAACCGGAACATCAGCATCGGCGCGATGCCATTGGTCGCCTGACCGCGGATGCTCTGGCGCAAGTGGTTCAAATGCGCAAGCGGGAAGGCGAAGCGCTGTGGAAAGATTTGAAATCACACCTTGATGAAATATCCAAGGCACTGGAAAGCATTCGCCAGCAGGCTCCGCAGATCGCGCAGCAATACCATCAGAGATTGCGGGCACGGGTGATGCAACTCGTGGGTGATGCGAAGTTATCACTTTCCGATGCGGATCTTTTAAGGGAGGTGGCTCTGTTTTCCGAGCGGGCGGATATCAGCGAAGAAATTTCCCGTCTTTCCGGCCATCTTGAACATTTTACGGCTTTGGCGGAAAAGGAAAATCAGGTAGGTCGCACGCTGGAATTTATCGCCCAGGAGATGCTCAGGGAGGCCAATACCATTGGCAGCAAAGCCAGCGACGGGCAGATTGCAAAACTCTCCATGCAGATTAAGGGCATTATTGATCGCATCAAGGAGCAGGTGCAGAACGTGGAATAGAGCCGCGGACGGCGTTCCTGCGGCTTGGTGAACAGCTTGAATACTCACCCAGGCATGGATTTTAATCAATGGAAAACCGCAAACATGGCTTGCTTCTTTTTGTGTCAGGCCCATCCGGTGTGGGGAAATCCACCGTATGCAACCGCTTGGCCAAGGATATTCCCGCGCAATTTGCGCTATCCGCAACCACGCGGCAGGGCAAGCCGCAGGATCAATGGGGCAAGCAATACATTTTCGTAAATGAGAATGAATTCAAGCAGCGCATTGCAAATAATGAGTTTCTTGAATATGCTAAGGTGTTTGGGCATTGGTACGGTACGCTTAAGCAACCCGTA
>JAKAZF010000417.1 GCA_021826605.1 Planctomycetota bacterium
TACGACCAGCCTGCAGTTCCGTACCAAGCTTCTTGGGAATTGTTACCGCGTTGGCTCGATTCCACAGCTTGCGCACCGAGGTTGTCTTTTTACCGTGGGGTCCCGTCAAGCTGGACACCACGTGAGCCGCTGGATTCATGATGGGCAGACCCGTGATGGGGTCGATGGTTACCATGCGTTCGGCGGTGGCACTTTGCGGCACCAGATTTGTGAGTGTCATCGCGGGCTGGCCGGGCAGCCCTGGAGCAACAATGTTGATCTTTTCTCCGGTTTGCAACTCGTGGAGTAGGTTTTGATAAACGTCGCCGACGCCGCCGGCATTGACTTGCGCATTTTGTTTAGAGCCCAAGGGCTTGCCAATCTGCGTAGCCTTGACCACGGCACTTAAGGGCGTGGTACCCACCGCGGATGCGCTGGGCCGACGTGCTTGCTCATTCTGACTTTGCTGGCCCGGTATCAAGGCCGGAGCATTATTGGGATTTTGGTTGACCGCGCCGGTCAGGCGGGCGTAGCCCGCCTGCTGCTGAATTGGAATTTCACGCAAACCAAAAAGGGAATTGACATTGCTGCCAGTTGGGGCAATAAGGCCATTTTGCGCTAAGCCAATGGTCCGCGGGGAAATTGGGGATGCCGGATTACCGTAAATCGATGCAAATGGACTTGCCGGTCCCACCGGTACCGGCCCATTGTAAATGGCTGAATTCTGCCCCAAGCCATTTTGGCCGGTCATGCCCAGAGAAGAGGGCGAATAAACGCCGTTAATGGCGGCGTTAATGCGCGAGCCAGAACCGGTCCCATTACCGACATTGGAATAAGTATTAATGGGTAGTGCGCCGGGTGGCGAACTATAGCTGGGCGGAGCGCTGGTAACAATGGGAATTCTCGCATAGGTGATGCCACCGCCGGGCAGGGTAATGGGCACGGTCTGGTAACTGGTACGGGCGGTGGGGTTGATATTGTTCATGTATTGGTTGCCGTTGAATGATACATAGCCTGGAATGGTGGCATTGCTGCCACCACTACCCACCTGATTGTTGGCATCCAATGCTTGGCCATTTTGTACCTGTACCTGCCCGTGTGCTGCTGTCAAAGCTAAGGTACCAGCGGCAATGCAGATCAATGATGCTAGACGTCGGCCGGACCGCCAGCGCAACAGCTTCCGCCACCGGCCGATAATACCAATCCTATTCCAGCCTTTGTTAAGGCCATCGGTGATTTCACTTGGCTGTTTCATAAAACACCTATTTGCAAGGGCTGCGCCCAACCAACGCGGGCCAGCCACCACACCTGTATTATACCGTCTGGCTGGCCTAAAAGCGCAAGGAAGAACCACACGCAGGTGCCGTGGCCACCGGATTTCGCGCAGACACCATGTATATCATCGCCCAAGAGAGGGTGCTTATGTCATTTTTTTTAGTCATGTGGTCTGGACGAAAAATTTTTCCGCTACCGCAAAACTGATGGCCATCAACTGCTTTTCGCCAGGTTTTATCACCATCACGTCTACTGTTTGGGCTTGGTGATTGCGGCTGGCTACCCTAATCTTCGCGCCAGGCAACAATCCGCAAAGATTCACATACTGCAAGAACTCGACACTCTGATCGAGAATTCGGGCAATGGTGATTGGCGAATCCAGCGGACAATCCAGTAAAGTGCAACAATCCTGCCGACGAACTACCCCCCCTGCCGTAGGTATCGGATCTCCATGCGGATCAAATGCCGGGTGGTGCAATATCTCATCAATTCTCGCAAGCAGCCGATCCGAGACCACATGCTCAAGCTCTTCGGCTTCTGCGTGTACTTCGGACCAATCTAGTCCCAGTACCTTGACAAGAAGCAATTCGATCAGCCGGTGGCGCCGCAACACGTGCAGCGCCAACTGCTCTCCGGCCGGAGTTAAACGCACGCCGGCACGCGGTTCATATTCCACCAGATGAGCATCGGAAATCGCGCGTACCATGGAAGTGGCCGTGCCGGGGGTTACCCCGACTGCCATGGACAGCTTTCCCATGGTCAGCCATTGGGTTTCATCGGCGGGCCGAGAAAGATAAATCTGTTTGAGATAATTTTCAATGGTCCGGCTTGCCATTGGATAACCTTTCGTCCAAGCCCATATCTCGTACAGAATGTGGCCAACAAAATCGCAACATCCACATTCCGTGCTTACCCTGCAATTGACTTTTGATAAGCAAAGTCAATTGTGCCATATATCAAAGACAGTTGCAAGTGCACCCATAAAATATTATATTGACCATCAAATCGTCCAATGCGGAGAATTCTAATAAATAGTCCGCGTCTGAACGAGCGCCCAATAATCGGCCCCGGCCCGACTCAAGCCGCAAACCACAGACAGGAGCATTTCAAAGATGCCTGAGCGTTCTGAATCCGAAAAAAAACCACCCGCCGGATATCCGGTGGGACTTTTGGTTGCTGATAAAACCACCAATGCTGACCATACGCCGCCGGAATCTCTCACCCGCGAAGACTTGGCCCGGGCCAAAGATCGTTTCGCCGTGGAACGCGCCCGGCGAAATTTTCGCCTGCCAGCCTCTTGGCGGTGGCTGCGTTTGTTATGGCTTTTGGCGGGTCCGGGAGTGCTGGTTTTTCTGGGGGAAAATGATGCTCCAAGTATGCTATCCTATGCGGCAACGGGATCGAAATTCGGCATCGGATTTTTTTTGCCTTTTATTGTGCTCACCTTTGCGGCAGCCTGGATCGTACAGGAAATGACGGTACGTCTGGGAGCTGTTACCCACCGCGGCCATGCAGAAATGATTTTCGACCGGTTTGGACCATTTTGGGGAATTTTTTCCGTGGGAGATCTGCTCCTGGGAAATTTTCTTACACTGATCACGGAATTCATCGGCATCCGGGCCGGACTGAGTTTTTTCGGCGTGCCGCCGCTGGTGGCCGTGGGCGGTGCTTTGGTGCTTATTCTGGCCGTCACCATGACCTCCCGCTATTGGACATGGGAACGCATTCTCTTGGCAATGGCGCTGTTTAATGGCTTATTTATTCCCGTAGCGCTGCTGACCCACCCGGACTGGGGCGCGGTAGGACACGCCTTTCTCACTTGGAGCCCCCTGCCGGGCGGCTTACGATCCCAAAATATCATCATGATGATGGCCGACATTGGGGCCACCGTTACACCGTGGATGCTTTTTTTTCAACAGGGTGCCACGACGGACAAAGGAATGCAGCCGCGTGATGTCAACTTCGGCCGGTGGGATACCTCCATCGGCACCTTGCTGGCGACCATTTTCGGTATTGCCGCGGTACTAGCCACCGTGCCCTTGTTTGCACACGGCATCAGCGCGGCTAATTTCCAGGGCGCCCAATTCGCCCAGGCAATTGAGCCGTATGTCGGCAGATTGGGATCCACTCTGTTTGCCTTGGGACTGGTAGAGGCTGGTTTGGTCGCCGCCATCAGCATTTCCACATCTTCCGCGTACGCCTTCGGCGAAGTGCTGCATCACGCCCACAGCCTGAACCGCACGGTTAAAGAGGCCTGGCCGTTCTATCTGGTGCTGACCGGCTCGGCCCTTGCCGCCGGAGCCATCGTGCTGATCCCCGATGCCCCCTTGGAATTCATTGTGCTTATCGTCAATGTGATTGCCGTATTGGCCATGCCGCCAGCCCTGCTTTTTCTGCTGCTTCTGGTTAATGACCAGCAGGTAATGGGCGACCGTGTGAATAGTTTATGGCTCAATATAGCCGGGATTTCCGTCACCGTATCTTTAATCGTCGCCGGTATTGGCTACGGCCTTACCGTGGTGTTTCCTCAAC
>JAKAZF010000418.1 GCA_021826605.1 Planctomycetota bacterium
GATTGCAAAATCATCGATTTCGGCCAGAGTTGCGCCATCGGCACGGTAAAAAGCCGGATTCAGGGAACCCCTGATTACATTGCCCCGGAGCAGGTCGCTCTTGGACCGCTGACTCCCGCAACCGATATTTTTAATTTTGGTGCCAGCCTGTACTGGTGTGTCACAGATCGCCATGTGCCTACGGTTATTCCCAAGAAAAAGGCTGGTGCCAGTGGCGTTGACTCGCGCACACTTATTCCGCCCCATGAAATTAATCCGCGCATCCCGGCACAATTATCTCGATTGATACTTGAGTGCGTTGAAAATCGCCCGTCGGATCGTCCGCCGAGTATGGAAGAAGTCCATGCGCGATTGCAGTTGGTACTGAGCGTAAGTTCGGCGGTTTACCTGCAACGTGCCAACGCCGCACGTGATAGTCAGATAACCGAGGCTGCAGATGGAAATCCACCGGGCACGGCCTCGGCGGCGGATGCCGATACGGTAACCTGAATCCTTTGGTAAATCTGGTTATTATCCCTTTTGGATTCAATTATTGGCCACTATTTGGCCGATGCTTAGTAGCATGGCACGCATTTTAGGGCGTGCCTGCTGCGTGGCCGATGATGTGCCCAATAACGATGCGATGATCGGAAAGATCTGAAGGAGCCTATGTCCGCCCGTCAAACCATTGATTATCTCCGCCAGGGTGCGGCTTTGAATCGTGAAGATTCTTTGCGCAGCGGCCACATGCTGCATTTTCCGGCATCCGGTGAACTCATTATCGCGGGAGATCTGCACAACCACTGGCGGAATTATGAGAAAATCAAAACGTTTGCCGCCCTCGATCATTTTCCCGAACGCCATGTGATTCTGCAGGAACTCATCCACGGCGGGGCTTTAGGACCGGACGGGGAAGATAACAGCATTCAAATGCTCCTCGATGCCATCGACTGGGCCTTCCAGTATCCGGGGCGGGTGCATTTTCTCTTAGCCAACCATGATTTGGCTCAGATTCAGGCAATCCCGATCATGAAGGACGGTTACGACCTTACTGACCGCTTTAATCGTGGATTTAGTGTTTTTTATGGCAGCAAAGCGGCCGAAGTTTCGGCGGCTTTTCGCGAATTTGTCCATAGCATGCCTTTGGCGGGCATAACCATCAGCGGTATATTTTTAAGCCATTCCCTTCCTGGCGATCTCGATTTGCCCTCGTTTGACGCCGGTATTGTACGACGTACCCTGACCGATGCGGATTACCAGCGAAATGGTTCGGTCTACAAGATGCTCTGGGGCCGGTCCCAAAGTGAGCAAACCTTGGCTGCGCTGAGCAAGCTTTGGTGGGCCGATGTGTTTATCTGCGGCCATCAGATGCAGGACAGCGGCTTTGGTTTGCTGGGTAAGAATATGTTAATTATCGATTCGTCCCACAATCATGGTGTTCTGCTGCCACTGGTACTGGACCGCCAATACACCATGAGTGATCTGGTAAAGGTATTGGTTCCGCTGGCCGGGGTGCAATAGCCCCTGCCGCTGGTTGCAAAATCGCTTCCACCAACCTGGCGGCTCGTTGGACCAATCAAAACAATGAATGGATCGCAATAGCGTATCTCTGTCTTGCACGTTTTGTTTTACGCGCGTTTTATGTTCCAATACTGTCTCCGGGGCCGGACTGTTGGCAGATTTGTGCCATGTTCACGCCCGGATTAAGCTGAGGATTTTGTCGGAACCAAAACTCAGCGCACCAGATGAGGAACAACTGAATGACTGAAAATGTAAGCCGCAGGAATATTCATTTGCCGGTAGCAACCATCGGGCTGGCGTTGCTGGCATTGACCATGGGGGGCTGCGCACAAACCGGTTCACAAGGACCCACCACCATTCCGGCGACCGCCTTTATCCGCTCGGGCGCTCCGGTTACTCATCGGGCATCAGCCCTGCCCGCAACGCCCGCGCGCGTGGCCGCTCTGCCACCTCAGAACGTGCCGATGGCCAATCCCGGATTACCGGCAACCACCGCCATGCCCGGCCAGGAGGCCAATATTCAAGCCGCCACAATGCCCGCGGCCGGAACCAATCTGGCAGTGGCCGCACTGCTGGGAACCGTCAACAGCAAGCCGATATTTGTACAGGATGTGCTGAGGCCGATTTCCAAAGAGTTAAAAAATGCGGCGGCCATCAGCAAAACCAAAGCGTATTTTCAGCAACAGGCGGATCAAGCCATTGCCCGCGAACTGAATTTAAAAATTGATGACATTCTGTTTCTCGCCAAGGCTAAACGATATTTGAGTAAAGATGACATGAAGGAAGTTGCCGCAGTGGTGGCAGCCAAGAAGGCGAAAATCATTGCACAATATATGGGGTCCGAACAACTTGCGGATCGGGCCTTGCGGCAGCAGGGAACCTCGTTGCAGGAAAAACTGCACGGTATTCGAAACCAGACCATCCTTGGCATGTATTTCAATCACACCATCTATCCGAAACTCATCAATACCCGGCGCGAGCTGTTGCATTATTATCAGGCTCATATCGCCAAATATACCCAGCACGCATCCGTGGATCTTTATACCATTACATATCTCGTGACGAATCAGTGGCCGCGGGACCCCAATGATCCAACGCACACGCAGCCGGTGGCTCATCCCACCAAAGCCCAACTGGCCGTGGCGCAGCGGAAGGCTCTGGCCTATTGCGATAAGCTGGAAAGTGAAATCCGGCACGGTGCCAGTTTTGCGATCCTGGCCGAGAATAACTCCTCCGACGCGGCGGCTGATAACGGCGGCCACTGGCCCGATACGCGGCGCGGTGAATTATCCAACCCGTTGATTGAGAAAATCGCATTTTCGCTCAAGCCTAACACCATGGCCCCTCCGGTGCTGATTAAAAATAAATCCAATCCGCGCGGTGATGCGGTGGTCATCATCCGCGTCGGAGCGGTTACGCACCATCATGTCATTCCATTCGGGCAGGAACAGGCGGCCATTGCACAATTGCTCAGACAGCGCATGTACCAGCAGTTATTGCGGGCTTATCAGCGCAATATGTACGATACCGCATCCGTCAAAGCCATGACCCGCATGGTCGCCACCGCCAGCCAGGTGGCGACATCGCTTTATTTCACCCACTGAGCATGGCTTTGTTTATACATGAAAAAATAATTGAATTTCCAGCTTTACGGATTTGGCTTGCGTTGGGTGCCGGATTTTACCAATTTCCGAAAAAAAGCCGGGCCGTATCATCACGGCCCGGCTTCATTAAGTGGAGGCGGAGGGAGTCGAACCCTCGTCCCGTGGCAGGTTGAAGACAACCTCTACGTGCATAGACTGCATGTTAATCTCAAATCGCCGGACGCCGACAGTCTGACTTCCGGAAATTCCAGCCCATCCTGGGTCTTAGCAAATGGCCGATAGACGTTGCCATTTGAGCATTCCGCTAGTCGTCGGTTCGTCGCAAGCCGCGGACTTCCTGCGGGAACCGGGTTGCCTGTTTAATTAGGCAGCCAACCGAAGGCTTGCGCCACCGGCTGTTGGGAACTTGAAGTTCTCAGCATTTGATTTTTTGCCACTCAGTTTAACGACTTGCTTGGCAGGTCGGCACGCCATCATCGACACTACTGTCCGGTCGATACCTTTCGCCCCCTTTCAAAGAGCTAAATCTATTACTTATCATAGCCTGACTTGCCGCTGCCGCAAAATCAGATCCACCCGCACAGGATCCTCGCGGCACCCGATGTCCTGCCCCAGCGGCCATGGCTTGCCGGCATTTCGGTTGACCACGCGCCGGCTATGAT
>JAKAZF010000419.1 GCA_021826605.1 Planctomycetota bacterium
GCCAGAGCTTCATCGGGAAGAAAATCCATTGGCGGAAGAAAGCCGGTATTGTCGCAGCAATATCCCTTTGTTTTACGATTAAAACAGAGCCTGCAACCGGCTTTATTGAGTATCCGCAGATCGCGATGAATGGTGCGCGTATTAACGCCAAATATCTTCGCCAGCGCCGAGGGCGTTTTGGCTTCACCGTTGCTTAACAGACCCCACAATCGCAGCAGGCGGATTTTAGGATCCGCATGAATCGTGGATCTACCGGGCCGGGTGTCAGTTTTCTTTAATGTCGTCGCGATCATAAAGCTTTCTCATCTCGCCGCACACGCGAATAAAATCGAGGCGGTCTTTTTCCGATAACTGGCTTAACAGATCAAGGGTGCGGCCAATACGGGAATTGATGAACTCCGAATAGGCGGTTTTTCCGGCATCGGTCAGGCGGACATCAATTTTGCGTTTATCATCCTGATTGAGTTCGCAGCGGATCAGGGGAGCATCAAAATCATTTTCCAGAGATCGAATAATACGGGACATCTGCGCGGGAACGACATGGATGGCGCGCTGCAAATCGCCAACCGTTTGCGGTTCGCCGCGTGTGACAATGCTGTCCAGCGTGAGAAATTGCGATTCTGAAAGTTCCTCTTCGCCTTGATGGCGACTCGCGAGGCGTTGACGCCAGGACATTTTGGTCAGGCCGAAAATTTCATCGGCCATTTTTCTCAGCGATTCATCCGATTGACGATCTGTCATGGGCACTCCGAAAGCGTTCAAATATGCGATACGATGCAAAGAGCATTTTATTTAACGAATGTAAAATAATCGCAAAGAGGGGTATTTGTCAAAGCTGATGAATCGGCGGCGCAAAAAAAAACGTGATACAGGTTCGAGGACCTGCACCACGTTTTTCAGGAAGTATAGGCCGTTGGCTGCATGTTTAATGGCTGTTGTGCATGGCCATAAAAAAGCCGGTCATGGCGGCATGCATCTGCGGATTTCCGCCAATGAGGTGGTTGGCCATCATCTGCGGCAGACGGGTGGCAAAATTGCCGTGCCCCCACGGGCCGCCATGATGGCCGCCGCGACCGCCTGGTCCTCCGCCCGCCGCCGCACGATGCTGCTGCCATCTGGCACGCATGGCTGCGAACCGTGCCTTAGCTGCGGCGATAATGGCGGCCTGTTGAGCCGCGTTGGCATGCGCAAAGGCCAGAAAAAAAGCCTGCATCTGGACGCGACGTTTCATGAACATGGCGCGGCGTTGTGCTACGGTCATTTTGCGCCAATCCCCACGATGGAAACCAGCGGGCGGGCCGAACATGGGAAATTGCGGAATCTGGCCTTTCCAGCTTGCGAGAACTTTAGCCACTTGAGGGGAGACATTGTCTCTGGGCGATGCGGCCTTCGTTCGCATGAACATCCAGCCATACACCACGACAATTGCCAGAAGCAATGCCGCCAGTGTAACAACTTGTTTGCGGTCCTTGACGAATCTCCGTGTCGAACTCCATTGTTTCTTAATTTGTTCTGAAGCAGTCATGGTCAGGTCTCCGGTTAAGGATAAAAGCGTGTTCTAATGTTTCCATAAGGGCGTACCGGCGTTGGCGGAAATATCGCGGGCGTCGCCAACATGCCAATCGGCAAAGAGAATATTGGCGGCATCGGGATTGCCCGCTGGGCCATGGAAGGTGGTCATATCAGCCAGCACCCACACACCGCTGGACTGCAGTAGCTGATAGAGATTTATACGATGGGTCGGTGGACCAATCTGGTAATTGGTGATTCGATCACCGGCCAAGCCCATGTTGTACTGATAACTGGTTCCTTCGCCGAGATAATAGGACTGGTAAGTCTTTCCGGTAAAAGAATCGGTAAAGCCGTTTACATCGGCTGGGCAGTCCCATGCGGCCGCGGCTCCGCGATCATTGGCCGTGGGAACATAATTGGGTGTGGGAATCGTTTTGGGCGGCAACACACCACCAATGACGGATTGTATCGGTGATGGGCCGTAGCCCTGCGGCACAGAGGTCGAGGCGCTTACCGTGGTTCCATCCGCGCAGGGGATGCTGTAATTTACGGTCGGCATTTGCGGGCATGCGGGAAAAATTTCATTGCTTTCGCTTTGCATATAGGCGGCGAATAATTCGCCGATACTGTGCAACTGCCCCGCACAGGCCGTACGTTTGGCATCTTGCTGAGCAAGTTGCAGAGCCGGCATTAATAAGCCGATTAATAAGGCGATGATGCTGATGACCACCAATAGTT
Organism: Planctomycetota bacterium; assembly: GCA_021826605.1. The sequence goes on from JAKAZF010000419.1 coordinate 2,251, forward strand.
CAATGAGAGTGAAGCCGCGATGTATAGCTGACTTCATGATAGACTCCTCTATGAAAAACGACACCGGTTGACACCAAGCCTTACGCACCAGGCCCTGAAAAGTTGCATAAACCTGATATTCGTTTGTACGTAAATATCCGTATCATAAGAGCCGGTACGAGCACTGGCCTCTGCCGCCGGGCGGGTCAAGGCAAGATGATCCCGATTTGACCATTGAGATAAACGGTCGGATAATTTTGCGGTGTGCCGGGGATTTTGTGCCGGACGTTTGGCTTTTTTTTGAGGGGAATTTCGCATGCATTCTTACAATTCCAAAAGTCAGTATGCCGCATTGTCTTTGGGTGCGGCGCTGCTGGCGTGTCTATTATTGACCGGCTGCGCGCAACCCGGATACGATACTTATCGCCCGGGCGTTTCATCTTTTCAGCCGGGCGATCAGGGACTCCAATCCCGCGACCTGGTGGACATGACCAATCGTCTGGCAGCAGATTTGCTGAAAATTCCAGAAATTGCCCAGAATCCCAATAAAGTCATTATTGTTATGACCGGCATTGATAATAAAACCAGCCAGCCGTGGCAAAATGACCAGATTTATCTCGCACGCATGCGGGCGTTGCTGAATCAATATGCCCGTGATCGAATCGCCTTTGTGATTCAACCGCAGGAACTGCAGCAACTTCAGCAGCAGGAACTTGCCGGAGCGGGCGGGGACGCTTTTGAACAATCCAGCCGCGGGCAGGTGCCGCAGAATACCCGCATGATTCCGCAGTACGCACTGAAAGGCGTTTTCTATGATTTACCGAATTCCGCCACGACATACTACCTGTGCACATTTCAACTCGTGAATCTGCAAACCGGCGAAGTGGTATGGGAAGGGCATTACGAAACGCGCACGCTGAATCTGTATTAACCTGATACAAGCCCATCGGATTCCAGGCAAAGCAGGCGGAATGAAAAGATGTTTAGTCTTTGCGATGCACGAGGCCTCAACGGCTGCAGAATGAGGATATTGGTCCTGCCTGTCATGGTGATGTTCCTGCTGGAAGTGGCCGGATGTGGCCAGTCGGCGTTGAATCCAAACATGCAAAACACCTTCCTGGATTCGCATGATCTGGTGGTTATGACAGATAAAATGGCGGCGGCCATAGCATCCGACCCGGTCATTGCGCAAATCACCCTGCACCGGCCGATGACCATCGTGCTGACTGCTCTGAAAAATAAAACCGACCAGATTATTCCGCGCAATGAAGGGGATATATTTCTGCATCGGCTCCGTGCGCTGTTAACAGCACACCAATCGTTGCGGCGGAGATTTATTTTTGTTCTCAATATGGCCACGTATCAACGGTTGGCGGCGCAGCAACAGACCCGTTCGTTGCAATTGGGACCGAATGCCAGCCGGCTGCAACCGGGTTACGCGCTTCAGGCCACATTCTATTCCGACAACAAAGTGGCACCGGAATATCGCAGTGCTTATTATCTGTGTACGTTTTTTCTCACCGACATCCA
>JAKAZF010000420.1 GCA_021826605.1 Planctomycetota bacterium
TACACCGGATAGCCGGCGAGTTCGCGAAATACAGCCCATGGGTTAGCCTCACGCCAGAGTCCCTGGCGCGCCGGAACGGTCCATACGTGCACGCCTAACTGCCGAAATGCCAGAGCTGTGCGAGGCAAATGATAATCAGAACTTACCGCAATAACCGTATGCCAATGTCGGGCTTTTATCAGGGCCGCCGTATCGTAGGCGCTGTAACGGGTGTTATTGCCGTGATAATCAACAATGATGGCGCTGGCTGGAACACCCATGGCCAGAGCTAATTTAAGCATTGCCAGCGGTTCATTTTGATACGGCCTGGTTCTGCCATCCGGTGCGCGCCCGGTCAGCAGCAGCCGTTTGGCGCGATGGGCTTTATAGAGCGCAACGCCCTCCAGCACCCGTTGGCGAAGCGTGTAGCCGCAGGTATCACCGGGTCCGGTTCCGGCACCAAGCACAACGGCGACGTTCGCATCCATTTGCGCGGGCGGAGGATCCGCAAGGAACATGCCGTGAAAGATCCATAAGAAAATAAGTGTCATGCCGGCAATCAATATAAAATCGAAACCTTTATAACCGATGGTTCGCCATGGTGCGGAAACAGTTCGCGATCGGGCCGCCCGGCCACTGATAACATAATCCGGACGGGCAAGAAGCCAGGCTGTGATAGCAAGCAATACCGGCAGCGACATCGGCATATACCAGGGCATGCGTCCATGGAGCATCATTTTTAAATGATAAAACGTCAGCGTATTGAGCAGCAGCACGAGAGCCATGACTGCCGATGGTAAAAGCAGCATCCGATTGAGTCGCCAGGCGCTGTCAGAAGAAATATCAGTTGGCGGGTAAAACCGCAAGATCTGCAGCAGAACCAAACTGCCCAGCCACAGCCATGGAAGACCAAACGCCACAAAATCGCCGGCAAAACGTAAATCGATCCATCTCCAGGATTGCAGCGTCAGCACACTGATCAAGGCACCGAGAAAAATGCCTGAATCCAGGAGGCGGAAAAGTGCATGTACCTTTCGGCAACTGGTTTCTGATTGCGGCGGTGATGTTTCAAGAATCGAATTCTGCATGATATGAGTATATATCATGCACGGTTTCATGCCAGCGCAAAGCGCTCGATGGCCACAGCCACTCCGTCTTCACGGTTTGATGGAACAACATGCCGCGCGGCCTTACGAATGTGCTCCGGCCCATTGGCCATTGCGGCGCTGATACCGGCCCATTGGAGCATGGGCAGATCATTGGCGTTATCACCAACCGCCAGGACGTTATCGCGGGTTATTCCATAGGATTTACAGACAAAATCCAGGGCCATGGCTTTGTTGGTATCCGGTGCCACAATCTGCAGCAAGCGTGCGTCACTGCGGAACAGACCGATGCGATCCTCAAATTTCCGCGGAATGACCTGGCACAATTCTTCGATAATGGATGGTTTGGCATGAAACATGATGCGCGTAACCGGAACGTGCAGAAACGTTTCCATGGCGGCGATGACGTCGGGATTAAAGCAGCGGCCGGTTGGAATTGCTTCCGCCGGAACAATGCCAAAGTGATCGGAGTAAAGTTTATCAATTATTTCCACACTCGGAATAACTTCCGGGCAGCGCAGACGGGCATAATCAATGACGCGTCTTACCAACGCATGTGGCAGGCTGATATGCCGCAGCACACATTTTTGAATTTCATCCCAGATCAGTGCGCCATTGTGGCTGATGATCGGGGTTTGCAACTTCAGCGCACGGTGATAAAAGCGAACACTGCGTGGCGGGCGGGCGGTGGCAAGCACAACATGGATACCCCGCTTGGCGGCCAGATGTATGGCATGATGAACCCGCGGCGTGATGGATTCTTTCGGGCTAAGCAGTGTGCCATCCATGTCCAGAGCTATCATTTTGATGGTCTGCGACAAGGGCGGCTGGGTGGTTGAAAATGGAGGCAATGCGGTAGTCGCGGCAGGAGCCTTGGCAAATGCCACCACTTCCCCGGTAGAGCCGGTACCGACCGACTTACGGCGCGGGGCAACAATTTTTCGCAGCGATTCAACTAATTCATCTACTGACATAGCAATCCGCTCACCTAAAAAATCACACCGATGCTCAAATCAACAGTTCTTTTGAGCATCCATGCGGCCCCCTCCGGGAACACGCATTCATGAACAGGCACTTGTATCATCGGTCAAGAATCGATGTTACATGAGTGAACGTCCATAAAATTTCCGCATCCGATAATGGGCTTGAAAACGCCCTTTTTTCAGGCCTTTTTTTTCGCTGTGAATTCAGGCGGTCAGCCGCCTGACAACACGTCTCGCCCGGGAAGTACCCGAGTTGATTCCCACCGATACAGATTCCCACTGCAACGCCATTTTTTCCGGACGTTAATTAAAGCGTCGCAAAATTGGTGCAATGCGTGCCGCCAGAGCCGATTTCTCCGGGTCGGACAGTTGTCCAACAATCTTATTTACGTACTGTGATATCAATTTGGTTCGATGTTCCTGAATTTCCGAACCGTATTGCCGCGCCAGGGCCATTACTTTTCTGGCGGCCTGGCGCTTGGGGCCGGCTTTGGAAACGTGGCCAGCCGTCTTTAAGAAAGTCTTGAGGGCCTTCTGAACACGCCCCAAAAGCTCCGGATCCACCAATCCCTGCTGCTGGGACTGGGCAAACATCGCCATGGCGTTTTGAAACTGCTGTTGATCCAACGCCACAACGGTCATCTGACTTTTACTTAAATGCGCGTCGAGCAACCATCGCCGCATCAGCCACGGGCCGCGGATTTGTGCGAACATCAGGGCCTGCGCAGCCGGATCGTCTATTGCTTTAACCCGTTGAACCCATGGCGGAACGCCCGGTTTACCAACGGCGTCTACTCGCACCTCAAATGCGCGGGTAGGATCACTGGGGTAGTTAATGACATCCACGGCCCCTTGGACATCGGCAAATTTGTACGTTACGGTGGCAAATTTGGAGGATGGATTGGCCGGATTGGCGGCACTTATCGGACGAAATGGGTTTACACCCGCGGGTCGAAATACCTGGTAGAAGGCGACGGCATCGGAAGTCGGGCGTCCGAAAAGCGAACTTAAGTGCACCACAAGATAGACCGCGGCAATGAGTATCAACAGCGCCGCCACCGCCACTTTGATTGTTTCCGGTCGTTTTAAGTCCTGAAGTTTCACAAAACCACCATTGTTACCCGGCACGGGGAAAATTTACCACACGCCCAATAATAACGTCATCGCCGCCGCCGCATTGCATCAGCGGGCGCGTCATAGAGACCGACAACATCCGTCGCTCTGATGGCATAAACGCACGAAGCGGTGTTGAGTTGCGAAACTTTCGCGTTTTTCAATTTGATGTTTTACAGAATTACAATATTTGTTCCAGTCTCCGGATTACCACCCGGACGGTTTTACCGTGGAATATTGCGGATCGCGTGGTATATGAAAGGAACTTAGCGGATCGGGGTGTGCCGGATTAAAGGGCTTTAATCCGGGACGGATAAAGCGTGCCAGTGGCAAGTGGGCTTTTTTAATTCCAAAGAGCACGCACTTGGCAATTTCATAGGCTCCATAGTCATCGTTGTGGGTGAGATCCACAAAAGCTGCTTTAGACCCAACGGGTCCAAGCTTATTGAAAAATACCGTGCTTAAGGCATTAAGATCAATCAGCGGCACCTTTTCCTGTTTTGCAATCCGGCGCATTTCGATCGGGAAGCCGGCGAGACTATTGTAAATTTTGCCATGCCGATACAGTCGCCGG
>JAKAZF010000421.1 GCA_021826605.1 Planctomycetota bacterium
ATCGATGCCGCCAGTGCCGCATCCGCTTTTCCGTCCGTCAGCACCTTCAGCAAATGCTCGGGCTTGCCGGCACCGCCGCTTGCCACCACGGGGATATGCACCGCCTCGCTGACTGCGCGTGTCATTTCAATGTCATAGCCTTCCAATGTGCCGTCTGAATTCATGACATTCAGTACAATTTCACCGGCACCGCGGGATTCAGCCTCTTTGGCCCAGGCTACAACTTCCCGCCCCGTGCCAACCCGACCGCCATTGACAAAAACTTCCCAGAATTCGCGGCCGTCCGGCTTTTTCACACGATTGGCATCCAGCCCCAGAACCGTGGCGCAGCGGCCGAATTTGCGGGCAATGCGGGAAATTAAATCAGGGTCCTTCACCGCCGCGGAATTCAGACTGACCTTTTCCGCGCCGGCCTGAATCAATTTTGTGGCGTCATCAAGCGTGCGAATGCCGCCACCAACCGTGATCGGCATGAAAACGCTGTCCGCTACGCGGCGCACCACATCGACCATAATCTGCCGGCCCTCGTGGCTGGCGGTAATATCGTAAAAAACCAGTTCGTCCGCCCCGCACTGATCATAAAAAAGAGCCTGTTCAACCGGATCGCCGGCATCCACATGGTCAAAAAACTTCACGCCTTTGACCACTCGGCCGGCATCCACATCAAGACACGGAATAATTCGCTTCGTCAACATGCCTGGATTATAAAGATTTCCTGATTTTTAACACTATGGGCTCCAAATTTCCGGCACCTCGGGCACGTGTCGCGTTTCGCGCCGGGGGCGGCATGCTCCATAGCCAGGCATTGCAAGATACCGCGCGATCCCGGCAATTTCGCGTGGCTTAACAGCCACGCGTTTTCATTCCGACAGCGATTGGGGCGGCTGCCATGATGGCGTTTTCTCCGGAGTCCCGATGGCCATGGGAATGGAACCCCGCGAGCAATTGGCCATTGACCCGCCACGCCACGTCCCGCTGGCGGGAGCGTTTATCTGTGGTTAAGCAGCGGCCAATTTAACTTGGGCTTGGCAGATGGCGGATGGCGGTTGTCATTCAGGGCTGACAATGGTAGAATCGCTGGATTATCAGGGTGTGCAAACCGGATGGTGTTCCACTCTGATTACTGTGTTGGAACTTTAACAACAGAGGAAATCGGGTTTAAGACATGACGACCGTAACCGCTTCTCCAATCGTAAATGCATCCACGCCGCGTGACCCAAATAAGGCTAAATCCCTTTTTGAGCAGGGCATGAAAGCTGTGCAAGCCGGTAATATCATCCAGGCTGCGGAAAAGCTGGAAGAGGCTTACACCGCCGATCCGGAAAATGAGGATGTGGCCTTCAAGCTCGCCTATTATGCCGATCTTCTCGGCGATGATGAGCTGTCGCTTTCAATTTATGAAGCCTTGGCGCAACGGCAACCCACCCGTGAGGGCGTGTTGTTGAATTTGTCCGTGCTGTATGAAGATGCCGGCTATTATGATGAAGCGGAGGAATGTCTGCATCGTCTTTTGTCGATCAAGCCCAACAATCCGCATGGGCGGATGTACTATGAGCATGTGGACAGCTCGATGTATATGGAAGTGCAGGATGATTCCGACAAGCGCATATTGCCACGGAATATGCTTTTGGAACTGCCAACAACCGATTTTGAACTTTCCGTGCGTGCCCGCAATTGCCTCAAGAAAATGAACATTCGCACCCTTGGTGATCTGGTGCGCACCAGCGAGGCGGAACTGATCAGTTACAAAAATTTTGGTGAAACCAGCCTGGATGAAATCCGGGAAATGCTTGCCAAAAAGGGCCTGCGTCTGGGACAGGCCGTTGATGAAGCCCGGCAGCAGCAGCGGCAGGAACTCATCAAGCAGGTGGCGGCGAAGGTGCCGGAAGCAGTCTTGAATAAGCTGGTAACGGAAATGGACCTTTCGGTTCGTGCCAGCAAGGCGCTGCAGCGTCTGGGAATTAATACATTGGGCGATCTGGCCAGCCGCACCGAGGCTGAGCTTATGGGCGTTAAGAACTTCGGCCAAACCAGTCTGGAAGAAGTCAAGCAGAAGCTCACCGAGTTTGGCCTGTCATTGCGTCGCGTTGAATAACAGCGGCATGAAAGGCCCTCCGGATTGCCGGCCGCAGTGCTGCTTTTGCCTGTAAAACATTGATGAAAAAACATCAATGGTCCGTGAATGTTACTGCAAAGGGGTCATGGATGATCCGCAATTCTTTCGGCCATCGTTTGCCATTTTTCAAACTTTCCATCGGTGTGCTGCTGGCAGGATCGCTTTTGAGCGGCTGTCAGACGGTTCCGACAAATGTTTCGTATAACACGCTTCCACCACCGCCGGCTGTAGGCTCTTTAACTTCCGAGCCGACCGTTGCGGTGGCTCCTCCGGTTACGCCGCCAAGCTTTCCGGCAGTACCGGCCATATTGCCCAAGCCGAAAATTCTCGGGCCGCTGTATCCGGGGATTATTCCGATCGCATCCTCGATGCGCGAGCCATGGATTCGCGTGCGCATTACGCAGGAATCCGCCACGCCACCGTACATTAATCCGCACTTTTATCGCGGAACCGTCTCGATTGTTCATCTCGCCGATGGAAAATACGCAGCCATCAACAGTCTGCCCATTGAAAGCTATCTTGCCGGTGTGCTCTCGCGTGAATTGTATGGCAGTTGGCTGCCGGCGACGTATCGGGCACAGGCCATTGCCGCACGTACGTATGCACTGTATCAAATTGTGACTTTCGGACGCACACACGCATGGGATGTTACCGGTGGGCAAAATTCTCAGGTGTATGGCGGGAAAAATGCGGAAACGCCGCGCGCGTGGAATGCGGTTCGAGCGACCACCGGCGATATAATGGAAACGCGGAACAGCCAGGAAATGGGCCTGTTTTGCGCGTTTTACTCGGCGTGTAACGGCGGGGCTTCGCAAAGCGCGGCGGAAGCGTGGGGCGATCCATCGGTTCCCCCTCTGGTGAACCGCCTGTTCGGAACACTGGATGCAAACTGTCCGGAGTTTACCTGGCCGACCATGACGTTGAGCTTGTCCCAGATTACCCAGGCTGTGACCTGGTGGGGGCAGAAAAATGATCTTCCATATCTTGCGGAACTCGGTCCCATCCGCTTCGTTCGCATCACGCAGCGCAACGCTGTTACGCACCGCCCGATGATTATTACACTTACGGATGTCGCTGGTCATGTGGGTAAAATGAGAGCGGAGGAGTTTCGACTGGCTTTGGCGCTGGACCCGATGCGAAATGTGCCGGCTCCGCCAAGCAGTTTCTTTCGTATTCAACCGGATGGAAATAATATCGAACTCATTGATGGTCACGGTTTTGGCCACGGTATTGGATTATCCCAGTGGGGGGCGCAAACACTGGCCCGGCGCGGATGGCGGGCGAGATCCATTCTGCAAACCTATTATCCGCACTCATGGATTCATAAAGAATGGTAAATGCCGGAAATTCAGCATGGCGTTGTCATTGACAAAAAAGGCGGTGAACAAGCTGCCTTGTTCACCGCCTTGAAAGCTGTTCCGAGTTGTACCCTCGCAACTATACGTCCAGATTCTTCACATCCAGCGCGTGTTCTTCGATGTACCGCCGACGGCGTTCAACATCTTCACCCATCAGCGTACTGAACATGGCTTCGGCGTTGGAGGCTCCCTCAAGCGTTACCCGCAGAAGCGTGCGCCGCGCGGGATCCATGGTGGTTGCCCAGAGTTCTTCGGCGTTCATTTCGCCAAGACCCTTG
>JAKAZF010000422.1 GCA_021826605.1 Planctomycetota bacterium
TCGTATTCCCGTACCGGCCCAGGACGTGGCAGTTGCGGCATTGGCTATTGCGACGGGCCTGAAAAAGCACGGACTTGATGTTCCAGAATTGCCCGGACTCGGTGGTGCGATCCCTGAACCGATTCGGCAGAAGGTCATTGACGCAATTGTCGCCGATCTTCTGGCACATCGGGGACAATGCGTGGTAATCGCCGGCAGCCAGCAGTCGCCGGCGGTACATACTCTGGCCGCGGTCATTAACAGCGCGCTGGGCAACACGGGCAAAACCGTGGACTATTACCGCCCTCCTGCAACCAATGATTCGACTGATGGGCAATCCATTACCAACCTGACCACGGCATTACGGAATAAAGAAATCAGCACACTGGTCATGCTGGATGTTAACCCGGTGTACAATGCGCCGGCAGACCTGGATTTTGCCTCCGCACTGGCCGGCGTGCCGCAAAGCATACAACTCGCAAATTATGTGGATGAAACCGCCCGCTTGTGCACATGGCATCTGCCGGCGGCCCACTACCTGGAAAGCTGGGGAGACATCCGCACATTTGATGGAACAGCCAGCATTGTTCAGCCAATGATTGAACCAATTTTTGGCGGCAAAAGCGTGATTGAAACGCTGGCCATGCTTTTGGCCGGTGCCGCAGGCCAGGCGAAGACCAAAACTTCAGGGTATGAAATTGTTCAGCAGACGCTGGGGCTTAAGGCGGGCCAGTGGAAATGGAAAAAAGCCCTGTTTGACGGCTATGTTGAAAATAGCGGCTGGTCCGCGTTGACACCCGTTTTGGCCTCGCGTATTGCCCATGTCCTGCCCCAGGTAATGGATGCCCGGCCGCGGGCGGAATTAAGCGTTGGAAATCTTGAGGTCGTGTTCCGTCCGGATAACAAAATGTATGACGGCCGCTATGCCAACAACGGCTGGCTGCAGGAGTTGCCGGATCCGATGACACGGCTGACTTGGGACAACGCGGCGGTAATCAGTCCAAAACTGGCCAAGACCCTTGGATTGACTTTTCATAAAACAGAGTTGATCTCCATTACGGTCGGCGGAAAAACCTTGAAAATGCCGGCATATATCATGCCGGGACAGCCCGAATTTTCCATTTCCCTTCCACTGGGTTACGGACGATCGGAGGTGGGATCGGTGGCGGATGGCGCCGGGTTCAACGTGTACACCCTGCGAACCACGGCGGCGATGAATTTTCAAGCTGGTGCGACCGTCAAACTGACCGGTGAACACTATGAACTGGCCAACACACAGGATCACTTTGCCATAAGCACGCTAAGCCAGGAAACCGTTGCGGCACGCATTCCAGATTTGATTCATCAGGCGACATTTGCCGAATTGCAGAAAGACCCCTCCCTGGGTCATAAAAAGGCAAAAGCGGTCTCACTATGGGAAATGCACCATTATGACACGGGATACCAGTGGGCGATGGCCGTGGACCTTACCACTTGCACGAGTTGCTCGGCTTGTGTGGTGGCGTGTCAGGCGGAAAACAACATTCCGATTGTGGGCAAGCAGCAGGTGATAAACGGCCGCGAAATGCAGTGGCTGCGAATTGACCGCTACTTTCGCGGTCCCGACGCCATTTCACCCGAAGCGGTGCATGAACCGATTTTGTGCATGCAATGCGAAAACGCGCCGTGCGAGGCGGTCTGCCCGGTGGGCGCCACCAGCCACAGCGCCGATGGTTTAAATATGATGACATACAACCGGTGCATCGGCACGCGTTATTGTGCCAATAATTGCCCGTACAAAGTCCGCCGGTTCAACTTCTTCGACTATAACAGCGGTTCACTCAAAAACCTGTATGAACCGAATATTCTGCGATCCAACATGAATGATCTGGTGGCGATGCAGAAAAATCCGCAGGTTTCGATCCGGATGCGCGGCATCATGGAAAAGTGCACCTACTGCATTCAACGAATTGACGATGCCCGTGTGACGGCCGAACGGCAAAACCGCCGGATCCGTGACGGTGAAATTACACCGGCATGTTCTCAGGCGTGCCCCACGCAGGCGCTGGTGTTCGGCGATATGCGCGATCCGAAATGCCGGGTGGCTCAATTGTTCAAACAACCGCGAATATACGGCATTCTGAATGATGATCTCAACACGCGCCCGCGCACGCGCTATCTGCCGAAGATCAGCAATCCGAATCCGTCGCTTGTGGCGATGGAGAATTGGCCGCTTGGTTCGCAGTAAGCAGGATTTACCGCCGCGAAAGGACAACGAACGCCCGCGGCATTTAAGATTGTTCAGGAAAGACCGGGAATTGAACCCATGACGTTAGCAGTGAATGAAGTTTCCGTGCCTGTCGATTTTGACAATACCGGCGAGGATATCATTCATCCTCCGGTGCTGATGACCGGCGAGGCGAGCTATAAGCGCGTGACAACCCTTGTCAGCCGCATTATTGAAGCTCCCAAGGCGCCGGCAATCTGGTATCCGTGCTTTTTCCTTTCGGCCGGGCTGGCCGGATTGCTCTTTGCGCTCATTGGATATGAAGTTTTCACCGGCGTGGGCGTGTGGGGGAACAATTCACCCCAGGGCTGGGGATTCCCCATTATTAATTTCGTTTTTTGGGTGGGTATTGCGCATGCCGGCACACTGATTTCGGCGATTCTGCTGCTGTTCCGCCAGAAGTGGCGCACCGGTATTAACCGCTTTGCCGAAGCCACGACGGTGTTTGCCGTCGTGTGCGCGGGAATATTTCCGGGGATTCACGTCGGCCGGCCGTGGTTTGCATATTGGTTGGCGCCTTACCCGAACATCATGGGCGACTGGCCGAATTTTTACAGCCCGCTGCTGTGGGATGCCCTGGCGGTTGGAACGTATACCACCGTGAGCGTTCTGTTCTGGTATCTGGGAATGATCCCGGATCTGGCAACATTACGTGACCGGGCCACCACCCGTTTTCGTCACACGGTTTTCGGCATTCTAAGCATGGGTTGGCGTGGATCGGCAAGGCATTGGAAAATATATGATCGGGCATTGCTGGTGATCGCCGGTCTGGCAACTTGCCTGGTCATGGGCGTGAGTTCAACGGTCAGCACGGACTTTGCTGTTTCGCAAATCCCCGGCTGGCATGAAACCATATTTCCGCCGCTGTTCACCGTGGGCGCTATTTTCAGCGGCTTTGCCACGATCCTTTTTCTTGCTTATCCGGTTCGCGCGATTTTCGGGCTTAAAAGCCTGATCACGGATCGCCATCTGGACAACGTAGCCAAGATCACGCTGTTTATGGCATCCATCGTATTCTATATTTACCTGATCGAATTCTTTACCGCCTATTACAGCGGCAGTACGATGGAACGTTATGTGTACCTGAACTGGATGTTCGGCCCCTATTGGTGGGCAGCCTGGGCCATGCTGGTGTTTAACGGCGTGATTCCGCAGGTGCTGTGGTTTAAAAAGGCCCGCAAAACGTGGTGGATCGCCGCCCCCGTCGGCCTGTTCTGTCTGGCCGGTATGTGGTGCGAACGGTTTGTCATTATTATTTCCTCGATTACACATGATTTTTTGCCGTCATCGTGGCATCATTTCGTGCCGACATGGGTTGATTACGGCATGCTGGCCGGCAGTTTCGGCCTGTTTTTTACTCTGTTCCTGTTGTTCTGCCGGTTTGTGCCGGTGGTGGCCATGTATGAGGTAAAAAGCATTCTGCCGCAGTCGCACGTGCATTTGCCCAAAGCGGCTGGAGAAAAAAAATAAGCGGAGCCGTGTGACTTGCGCCAAAATAACCGCAATG
>JAKAZF010000004.1:0-12850 GCA_021826605.1 Planctomycetota bacterium
GATAATGGCGATTTGCAGCACCACCATAAGCCCACCCATTAAATGGCCACTTGCCTGCATGGATCCGTAAGCGGTGGCCAGCATAAGCCCCATGGAAAGTACAAGACAGATGCCTACCAGGCGAGCCATCCACGACGATCGGCCAAACCGCGAGGGGCGAAATTCTTTCGCCATGAGCGGATTGGCAAAGCGGCCGGTTAGCTTTTCGCGGCGTTGCGGATCGAAAAACCACAGATACATGAAGCGACGATAGGCACGCACCTGAGAGGAGCGTTCATCGGTTATCTTTCCGGAATCGCGGGGGCGGTCAAATATCCGCTGGCCAAGACGCCGCATGGTAAGGCCGCTGCAGATGACAATGACCAGGGCCGCCGTGACAAGAAAGTGTTGAATATCCGCCGCCTTCCCTGATACCCTTCCGGTGGCGATAAGCCCCTGGAGTACAGGAATGGGCGATATGCTTGCGATGATCCGCAGGATATGCCCAACGGCTGGCGGTGCTGATTGCGGCACAAATTTTGCGGGAATGAGCGTGACAACAAAAATCGCAAAAATAATCGCATAGGTCAGGCGCAGTGCGGCATCGACCGACTGGCAGCGCGTGCTGATGTATAAGCCGACGGCGGTTGCTTCAATGGCCACCACCAGCAGAAGCAGATAGACGGGAATTATCTGATGGATAATGCTGACACCGCCCATGACGTAACATGCCACTGCCTCCGGCAGGCTGATGGCCAGAAGCAACAGCGGAAAACCGATGGAGCCAACGAATTTACCAATAAAAATCTGCCACGGTGAAAGCGGTGAATTAAGCAGAAGCGCCAAAGTGCCCGAACGTTTTTCAGTCACGACCGATGCGGCCGGAAAGGCGGGCACGATCACCATAAAGCCGGCGAGTAGCGTCCATCCGAAGATGGCAAGTACCTCCCGCGCCTGATCGCCGGAAAGATCAACACGGTTTGAATGGGGCCAGCGCAGAATAACCATGGCAGCTAACGCCAGCATCCACAAAATCTGCATCCAAAGGGCTGCAGGCTTGCGCAGTTGACCAACGCACTCGCGTGTGATGATTGGGTTACTCATGGCTTGGCGCTCTCCGCAGTCTGCCGCGTCACCGTCATGAACGCATCCTCGAGATCCTGTTGCAATTCGCGAAATTGGGCTACACGAATCTGGGCAGCCGTGAGCTTGGCGAGCAATACCGAGAGTTTGGCATCGTTGGCGGTCGTGGTAAATCGCAGCGTGCCCTCAGTGGGCGATGGCGTCACACCATCGATCCAATCTCCCTGTTCCTTGAGTAGTTCCTGGGTGGCGGTTACATCGTCTTCGGAAAGCAACTGCATTTCAATAATGCGACGAGTCTGAATTTCCTTCATGATCTCATCGAGCGGCCCGAAAGCTCGCAGCTTGCCGTGGGTCATCATGGCAACCACGTTACAAATACGGGAGAGTTCCGGCAAAATGTGGCTGGTAACAATGAGGGTTTTACCCTGGGCGGCAAGTTTCAACAGCAATTCGCGCATTTCCACGCGGGCAGTCGGGTCCAGCCCGTTGGCCGGTTCGTCCAGAATTAATACCGGTGGATCGTGGAGAAGAATCCGTGCAATCGCCACGCGCTGCTTCATGCCATGCGAGAGGCTTTCCACATAAAGATCCGCCATATGGGATGCGCCGGCAATCTCAAGGCATTCGTTGATTCGTTGGAGACGCGATTTGCGATCGATGCCAAAGGCCGCTCCAAAAAAATCAAGGTATTCGCGCACGCGCATATTGTCGTAGGCACCAAAAACGTCGGGCATGTACCCGACTAGCCGCTTGATTTTGCGGGTGTGAGTGGTGCAATCGATACCGGTGATGGATGCGGAACCCTCGGTTGGCCTGCTTAAGCCCACTAATATTTTAATCGTGGTGGTTTTTCCGGCACCGTTGGGGCCGATGAATCCCAGTATCTGGCCCCGCTCCAGATGTATATTGAGATGATCCAAGGCGGTAAAATCGCCATACCGTTTGGTCAGATTGACCGTCTTAATAACTGGTTCTTCCGCCATGTTACCTCTATTCTGCCTTGCCACGGATGGATACGCGGCCGTACAAAAAGTGCCAACTTGAACTCGGCTGTCGGGGGAAACCCACATGCAGGCGCAGCATGACGCGACCATGATGATATTCACCCGGTGTCAGCGGCAAGGATTTATCGATGACTCCCTGACCGCCCGAAAGTCTTGCGACAGGCGTCCATGTGCTGCCATTACGAATCGCAAGCGATACAGCCCGCCCGGGTGCGGCCAATGCAAACGCCACATGTACCCGCGTAGCAACCATATTGCGCAGCACACGGGGAACGGAAAAATCCATATAAACCCGTCCGGAAATGGTCATGTGGGCAATCCACTTATGGCGGTCATAATTGTATACGGGGGCGGACATTTGCCCGTGGGGTCCGCGCACAATCTGCAATCGCATCATGGGCCACGGGATGTCAACGGCTTGACCCGCTGCAGGCAAGTGCGGGTGAAGCGGCAGCACTACCAGCGTGCTGCAGAGATGTAATTTAGCTTTGGAGATGCGCCATGCCGGCGGAACTTCCCGTGACCAAGCCAGTAATTCCGGTGAATTGACAGGGTGTGCCTGCAATTCAGCGGCCGTAAGGGATTCCTCACGCTGGTTTTTTCGCGTTAAAAGCACGCCAGACATATATTGCCCCGCCGGCAGCACCTGCCCAGCACCGGCGGTAAAGGTAAATTGGCCTTTTTTTCGTGCGGCCGTTTTGAGGCCTAAAATCCCACTCGGCCCGGCGATGATTGGATGCTTCAAATCGTACTTGGATACGATTGAACCGACAAATCCGTTCTGATTCACACCAACGGTCGCGACAACCGGAGCCGCCACGTCATTTTGAAAACTTTTGTAGACCACGTCCACCACTTTCCCAGACGGTATCGTGAGGTGACGAACGGTGATGGCGTCCTGACTGGATGAATAATCAAAACGGCAATTTCTCTGCGCGTCGAGAAATTTATTCCAGCGTGTAATTGTGGCCCCCGCCACATGGGCGGACTCCGAGGTTTGCTGCGGTGCAAAAAGCGCCGCCTGCCCTTGGATAAAACTGCGATTGGCTGCAAGTGCAGCTATCTGAATGGCCGATTCACTCTGTGGTACCGGCCCACGCTCCAACTGACCAAATGCAAATAAGGCTCCAGATGCGATGAACGCCGCCCCGATGGCCAGCGCCCCCAGCAGGCCGCCCCTACCGCGACGGCCCAAGGCCCAGCCGCCAACAGCCACCACCAGAATCAACACCCCAAGAATAAGCACGATTGATTGACGGCTTGCCACGCGGTAGCCGATGGAATTGGCCGCCATATTCAAAGCCGATGCTGCGACGATGGATGGCGGGTTGGGCGCAAAAAAACTTCTGGTGGCGGGCCAAAGTTCCGACATGGCCTTGCCATTGGCGGCAACGAGTCCACGCCAGTGCATGGTGCTTAACCAAACCTGCCCGCGCCCCATGCGATAACGTACAACAACCGGCCAGTGAAGCGTTTTTACAATCACTTTTGCATGGCCGGCAAAATAACATCGCATAGGCTCGCCATGCGGCAACCTTACCTCGCGGTTGCGGCCGTGGACATCATAAGAATACCTTGCACTGCGAATGGTCTGCACGTAAGCCAGATCATATTTGCGGCCCAAAACTTTCCGCGCCAGTTGGCGGCTTGTCGCGTGCCCCAGGTCAATCCAGAGCCGTCCCCCACCGATCACCCAATCGCGCAGGGTTTGAACTTGCGGCCCGGTAAGTCGACTTTTAATTGAGCCAACATAAATGCACTGAATGCTAAGCAGCGGGGAGACAGTCAAGGGGAAATTGCGAATGGTCAGGTATGTCATCACCTTCGGCAATCCCATTTGCCGCCGCATGGCGAGAGCCACATTGGTAACGCCACTGGATCGCTCCCCCTCCAGCGCTGCCGTGCGCATCATTTGTAACTGCAAAAATTGATTCCCGCGCTTGCTGGTTCGCTGTCCCCCGATCGCGGCTGTAATGGGGATTGAGCGAAATTTGTGTACCCGCACTGGCGGGATCATGATCGGAAAAGCCCAGCGAAAGCGACTTTGGGCCGGCAACCAGACGGGTGTTTGGCATTTGATCCCGCCGTAACCCGGCACACTGGTGATGACACGCACCGTTTTTGCCTGCTTGCTTGTATTTTTAATTTGTGTGGTGACCGAATTTGTACTGCCCGGAGAGGAAGGACTTATTTGAGGGGAAACATAACTTATCTTGGTCGCCGCTCCAGCGCCGGCGGCTGTCGCCAGCACCATCAGGGCCGCGAGAAACCATTTGCGGCCACTTGTCGCCAACATGCATCCCCCGATCAAACGTACAGTGCACAGGCCTTGAACGTCAGTGCCGGTGCCTCGAAGAATTTCAAGACGCAATATGGTAGATGCATTGACGCTTGGTAGCAAGTTAATTTTTCAGCGAGGCATGCGGCATATGATGCTGCAGGTTTCAATTTCTGATGTCGCGACGCGTGCTCCCGACTGCAATTGGCTGCAAATTCCAACCCTGGGCGATGCGGAAGAATTAATTGATGTCGTTGGCAAATTCCCGGCGGTCGCGGTAAAGTCGGGACATGGAAATTCATCAGAACACCGGCGGTTTGGCGGCTACCAATGCTTACCTTATTGCGGACGAGAAATCGGGGCAGGCCGTTATAATTGATGCCCCACAAAATACCATTCTACCTTTGATAAAACTGGCTCAGCACAAGGGTTGGGATATACCTTTTCTGTTGCTGACTCATGGGCATTGGGACCATATCAGCGACCATAAGGTTTATACCGATCATTACCCCCACGGTAAGGTGCTGATTCATCAACTGGATGAAGCCAAACTCCAGAACCCTGGCTCGCGAATATTTCAACTGCCTTACCAGATCGCCCCGCGCTCGGCAGATGCCTACCTGCGTGATGGGGATGTGATTGAGGTGGGTGCATTGAATTTGAAGGCGATGTTTACACCCGGGCATTCACCCGGTCACTTGGCGTTTTACATGGCACACGAAAAGACGCTCTTAGCGGGCGATTTGCTGTTTGCCGGGTCGATTGGACGAACTGACCTGCCCGATGCCGACCCACAGGCCATGCAGCAGTCGCTGGCAAAGGCCATGGCTCTGCCGGATGAAACATCGGTGCGGCCGGGACATGGCCCAGCCACCGATATCGGCACGGAGCGGCGCAGCAATCCATTTTTATCGTAGCGGTGGGCGTGGCATTTGGCCGGGCGCTTTTCACCGCCGCTGTAATCGAATAACATCCCGAGCATATCTTACTTTCGGGAGCAGCCATGCGTGGGAAGACCGTCTGCACATTGGGTGTATGCTTGGGCATGTTCGGTTTGGCCCGACTGGCGCTGGGTGCCAATACCAGACTGCTGAATAGAATTCCCACCAGCAGCCGGATGGTGTTCTATCTGGCAAGCATGCAACGATTTGACCACCTGCTTGCGACAATCGCCCGGCATCTCGACAATCAGGATGGCGGCAACGACCAAATGGCGGTTCCACCATTGCAAACCGCTTTGGCATCGATGGGACTACCCGACGCTATCAATCTCGACGGCAGCGTGGCCATTGTGGTGCCCGGCAATACCATCGGGGTGGCGTTGGATAACGTGCCATCCATTTTTATTTTGCCGATATCGAAACGCAAAAACTTTTGTCGCGACACATCCGCCAAATCGATCGGACACGGTTTTTATCAGGGTGAAATTCGCAATTTTGATCTCGGCATGCCGCATACTGAAAAATTCGTCTTCCTTTTCGCAGGGCACCACGCGCTGTGTGGAAAGACGGTCAAATCGATTGCCGCATTTGAACACGCGCAGCATCACCTTTCGCCATCGCAGGTTGCCGGGGTGGCGAACGTCGGCACCCCGCTGTTATCGGTGCGGCTGAATATGCCGCAAGAGGCATTTGAACTTCGGGCGGGCATTACCGCGATGATCGGTATGCAGGGCCAGTTATTGGGACCAAAACCCAAGCCAAGCCTGCGTACTATGGATTGGCAGCGTTTGGAGGGCTCCCTTATCAACCAAACCGAGTCATTGACGATCACGCTAAGCCAGCAAGGCAGGGTACTTATTTCGCACGTGCATATCACCGCCAAGCCGAATTCTGCCATGGCGCAACTTTTTGCCGCACAGCACACGCTGTCGGCCAGAACACTTAATGTTTTTCCGTTGCATCATTATTTGCTGGCCAGTGCGTGCGCCATTAATTGGCGTGCGGTTGACGAATTTGCCTCGCCCTTTTTTCAGCCGAAGTCCAAACCGGCAGCCGGAGCCGACAAGGGGCGCAAGTCGGCGATGGAAAAGTGGATATTTCCGTGGCTGATAAACCACATGTCTTCCTGCGTTTTGGTGGCAGCGGGCAAGCCAAATAACCCAACGGCCAGCATGCTGGCGCACTTCGACAGCCGTATTGCTGCGAAGACGATGCGATCGCACATTACGGCTCTGGAGGCCTTTTTGCCGGAGGGCAGTTTGATCGGTTTGAAGATAGGTAAGGTTGATGCCGACGGTGTGGCGTTGGAGTTGGGCAATGGCGGATCGGCCGATCAATACCGTGTTGGCAAGATTGATGACCGTTCATTACTGCTGGCAAGGAAAGATGATTTCCCCAAGCTGGCGAACTCAGTCGTCCGCAAGACCATAAGCCCCACGCGAACCTACCGCCGTCTGATGCGCAGTATGAAGCGTTACCTTTCACCGCATATGATTTTGGCGGTTTTCTACAGTGCCCGGGCGGCAACGGCTAACGCCCCGAAAGCCGCGACTGGCGCATTGGCTTTTCCGGTGCATCATCGGCCCCTGCTTTTTATGTTGTCGCGGGACGACAGGGGCATCGATGTGGACTATGTTATTCCGCCGGGTTTTATAAATTCGATCCAAGCCGGGGCTTTTTTACCATAACGGCTCTATTAAAAATAACCTCATTTTTTGGAGTGCACCCATGACCAAAAGTATCCGTAACTTTAATTTTGCATCATTGATGGCGCTGGCAGCTTTGGCCGTGGCGGCCGGAGTGGGTGTAACGGTTCGGCAAGCTAAAGCCGCGCCGGACGCCGCACGCACTGGCCCAAACGGTTCGGCCAGCGGAGCCATTATCGCTATGCGTTTTACCAATCCCAAATTGCTGCAAAGCAACTTGCAATGGATAGCCACACGCATTTTGGTTCCAGCCACTATTCCAACCATGCGGGCAATGGAAAGCGGCTTGGGCATTGCCGGAGGTTTGGATAATTCCAAACCGATCTACCTGCTGGTGGTACCAACGGGCGCGTCGGCGGCGACCATGCAGTCGGTTTTTATATTTTCGGCAGCGCATCCGCATTTGGAGGTATCTCAATTAAACCCGCCGGCACCCGTCAATGGAATGTCCATGGTGATATTGAAAAATGGCACCACTGGCTATATCGCCCTGCAAAAGCACACCGTGCTGTTTGCCACCCACCGGGAGTCGTTGCGTATGGTGCTTCAAAAAGCGCATGACGACTTGCCTGATCTAACCGGACGGGCGCGGCAGCTTTTTAATGGCAGCGACGTTTCAATATCGATGAATATACACCGATTGATCAAAATTGCGGGGCCGGCAATTGCGGCGAAAGAACGCATGATGGAGGCGCTGCTGAGAGCCAGCCCGCAGGGAGAGACATCGCAGCAAAAACTCGGACTGCAACTATTCAGAAAATTGCCCGGAATGATAGATGCGGCAGCCCGATCCGTAGTGGGCGGCATCATGGTTAAGAGGAGCGGCGTGGCATTTACCATGCTGGTACAACCGCCGGCGAAGGCACAATACGCGCATTTTTTGGTGCCTGTATCGAACATGCACCTATCGCCGGTAAAACGTTTGCCGGCCCTGCCTATGGCTATGGCGTTACGCATGCGAGCGCCATATGCTGCCACCGCCAAGGTGATTACCAATAAATATGAACAGTTGCTTGAAGGCATGAAGAACAGCGGCTCAACAGCAGCTTTGGCCGCCGAACTCAACATGTACAAATTCTTAGCGCGACATCCGGATGGTGCGCAGTTAAAATGGCACCTGTTTATGATCGCACCAACTCATGCACATGATCCGCTGCAGGCTCAGGTGCAGGATTTTAACGCGAAGCATCCCGGCAACATTTGCAGGATGCTTTTGAAAGCTGCAGTGCAGAGTCAGTTGGTTCAGCAGAATGCGAGCGCCAGCGCCACCCTGGTGAAGGAGACACCGCTTGTAATCGACGGCGTAACCTTTGAAAGAGCTGGGGTTCGCCTTTCGCCTGGAAGGGCGTTGACGCAGATGCCACGCGGAGATGTGGCGGTGTCCGTTTTTAATGACATTATCTCGGCGTGTTACGGAAGTAACACGCTTCAGATTGCGGTGGGGCATGTCGGTGATCGGGTCATTTCCGCGTTGAATTTGACGCCATCACAATTAAAATCCTACATAACTTATGTAAAAGGTGGTGGCGTGCTATCGGCCAAGTCTGCCGTAATAGTGCAAGCGCAACGGCATTTTCTGCCGAACGCATTTGCCGGCGGCTATTTTGACCCAGCGGTTCTGCTGGGGCAGTTGGCGGCAACGGTAAATGCCGATGCAGGGATGATGCGGAAGAAAAATGCCGTTCCGGTCGGCCATACGCCTTTGTGGGCGTTAAGCATCAGTTGCATGCGGGAGAAGCCGGAATATAAGATTTTTATCCCGACGGATTCGATGCGCGTTAGTTCGCAGCAGATACAGCGTATGTTTATCGCTGCCATGACCCTGTTTATGCAGTTTGAACACCCGGCCGCCGGTGCTTGACCATGTCGAAGCCATCTCATCCCGGGCCGGCTATTTTTAATAAGGTGCCAGGGTCGGCAACGCATATGATCCATCTGTCAATCAACCATTTGTAGCATGGGCCACATAAAGCTCGGCCGATTGCAGGCAGATTGGCGGTTGTTGGCCAATCAGTTGCGCCGTATTATTTGCACAAGTCGGTTTTGAAGGTGAGATCAGCGAAGTGACGCTATCAAGCAAAGACCAGCGCAATGACTACGAATTGATGGCTGCCTTGGCCGGCGGGGATCATGATGCCTTGTCGGCATTGTACGACCGCTATTCCGGGGTGATGCTGGCATTATGCCGCCGAGTGCTGGGAGACGCCTCGGAGGCAGAGCAATTGCTGCTTGATGTGTTTACTGAGGTTTGGCAACGTGCGGACCGGTACGACGACAGCCGCGGAGCGCCGCTGACCTATCTGCTGACGCTGTGCCGCAGCCGCGCCATCGATCGATGCCGCAGTCGTCGGAGCAAACAAGGCAAATGGGCGACGCATGAGACAGCGACCGATAATTCGTTGGGAAATGTGGCGGATTCGGGGAATCAACCGGCCGAAGCTTTGGTGTTGGGCGAACAGAGTCGATTGATTCGCCGAGCGATGGATTCCTTGACGGACGCCCAGCGGAAGGTGCTGGATTTGGCTTATTTCGACGGACTAAGCCAGAGCGAGATAGCCGAAGCCACGGGGATACCGCTCGGTACAGTCAAAAGCCATGTGCGGATGGCGCTCATCCAACTGCGACAAAAACTGCGTAATATGGAATGAAAGGGTTTAGGTAGACCACGTGCAGTGCGAGGAAGTACAAGAACTGATATATCTCCGGGCCGCCGGTGCCGCCGACCAAGCCGCATCAGCCGCTGTGCGGGAGCACCTCGCGTGTGGTTGCCTTGCTTGCCAGGCCGTCATGGCCGAAGCAACTTTGGCCACCGCGCAGCTACCTTTATGTTTGTCGCCATGCGCTCCGTCTGCGGCGGTTAAGGATGCGTTAATGCGGCGGGTTAAAGGTGGCGGTACAGGACATGGGGTAGAAATCTCGGCGGCTGCGCCGGATAGCAAGCCCGCGCCAAGAAAGATACTCATGTGGCCGCTGGTGATCAGCGCCTCGATCGCTGCGGCATTCTTACTGGTGGCTGTGCTGGGTTTGCAGGCCAACCAGCAACTCGCCAATGAACGCATTAAAGACATGGTGGCGCTGGCGCACCTGCGGAAAAGTTTTGCACGCGATACCGCACGCATTAACGCATTATCCGTCCGAATGCATCAGGCAATTGCTTTGGAACGAAACAAAATTACCGTTCTGCAGGCCGAGCTAAAAGCAGCACAGAACGTTGAAAAGATGATCGGCTCGCCTGCCCTGGAAATGGCATCGCTGCGTGGCACTGCCCCCATGCGTTCTGCCTGGGGCCGCGTGATGTGGAATGACAAGATGAAAATGTGGAAACTTTGCGCTTTTAATTTGCCGCATCTGCCGAAATCCAAAACATACGAGGTTTGGATGATCACAGCTCATGGAAAAAAGATGCCGGCTGGTCTATTTAACACTGTCGGCAAGACGCAATCGATCATGATGACACCCAAGGTACCCGCCAATCGGCATACCATGGCGGAGATTGCCGTGACCATCGAACCGGCGGGCGGGTCACCCCAGCCGACGGGCGCGGTGCTTCTGGCTGGTCGTATTGGATAGCCGATCCGCGTGAAGGCGGCCGATCAATCTGCATTTTTGCCTTCAATGACAAACAGCGGCTCGCATCGTTGACCGGTTCGTCATTGCCGTTTGGTGTTTGACTCTTCATCGACAACAACCTAAGGTACCGCATCGCAGGCGTTGGGATGATATTTTGCGGTGAGGGCCTCTTGGCATGAAGCAAATGAAGACTTGGATCAGCGCGGCCATATGTCTGTTTGGGCTATCGGCATTGGGTCATTCCGTGCGGGCAAGCAGCTATGAAACTCAGTACAACGCCCTGAACCGATGGACGGGCAATGAATGGTTCCAAAGCTGGAACGACCTGTTTTTGGAAAATTCCAGCCATGTGCGGAATGATTCATCACCAGCACAAATTGGCTGGGTACACAACGGCGGCCGCATTCGACTTGCCAACACCGGTCGTTACAGTCCGACTATCGCTTACAACAGCTTATGGATGCCGTTGAACACCAACAGTTCTCTGCTGCCACGCCAATTGGACAGCCAATCGATGTCGTTTGGGACGCCGATCGGACAGATAGGCAAATGGGGCATTGGGGTTTCCGTGGGTGCGGGGTACGCTGGCAGCGCGCCTTACAATGACCCGAGCGCCATTTACGGTATGGCACTGATCACAACGCAATACAAATTTAATCCACGCGACCGTCTGCTGGTTTCTCTCGACTACAACGGTAACCGCAGTTTCATGCCGGACGTACCCCTTCCCTCGATTGAATATGCCCATATAACGAAAAAATTTACACTTATTGCCGGCTTTCCGGAAGTTGGTATTGACTGGCGGCCGACACGGCGGCTGCGGCTGATGGTACATTATTATATTTATGATGACGGCACCGCCAAAGCAAGCTATGCGTTGTTCCCTTGGATGCGCATATATTCCAGTTTTAATGCCTCCAGTTGGGCGTTTCATGTGGATCGGTACAGTTCCGATCAGCGGCTGTTTTTTAACATGTCGCGAATAGAGGGGGGCGTTAAACTTATTAACTTTTCACACCATGCGAATCTTACCATTGGTGGCGGCTATGCTTTTAATCAGGCCTTCAGTCAGGGCTTTGATGGACGCAATGAGCGCCCGGTGGGCCAGATTGCCAACGCTCTTTACGCCCGCCTGCAGTTCAGCATCTCTTTTTAGTTTTTATCCGGTAACGGTACTCCGCACAGATTCTGCCGTCGCACCCACACGATTGCGGCAATTAATGGTAATTACCGTTTGACGTGATCATGGTAAATATTCTAAACTACCCAAAAGAGCGGTCAAAGACCTTGCGAAGGGTGTAGTTATTTTCCATTGCTTTTCCACCATTGAAAGCAGCTAGCCCACTGAGATGCCCTGGTTGTAGGTGGTGGAGGCGGATGCTACCCCCCTCAATTAAGACTCTGGTCGACCGCATTTTAGGAGCGTGTCTGATGCGGGTTTCGGTTGGGGCGTTTATTGCCCTTGTCGTACTGGTAGCAGTAATGCCTGGCGGCAAAACGGCGACAGCCGCGCCGGTTACCGTTCAGCAATCTGCCGGCCATATCATTGCCAAAAATGGCCTGATCAAGTTGATATTTTCCAAACGCCGGGCACGACTGGTTTCGCTTATCGATGAAATCGGCGGCCGTCATGAAGAATTGCTGGACCCGCAATTTGGCATGTATTTTGACGCCAACGGAGGGCGGCTGCATCGTCCGCGTCATTTTTCCCACGCGCCGCGTTTCAGAAGTTACTTTGTGCCGCTGACCGGCAAGGGCGTCAAGGTAATTCGCCATGGCGGTCGGTCGGTGGAGATCATATTTCAAGGGCCGCCGTCATTCTGGTTCCCATTTCGGATCACCGCGCATTTTGAACTTCGTGCCGGTCAGAGTGGGTTTTATGCTTGGATCATCTACCACCACGCCGCCGGTACGCCGGGCGGATCAATCGCCCAGACGCGATTTGTTGTAAAAGCCGCGGCCGGCCACAAGGTTTTCACTCATTGGGCGGTAGACCGGTACGCTGTGCAGTCACCGCTGATGGGCGTGCTGCCGGAGGAGAAAATTGTAAAGAAAATACAGGATGTCACGTATCTGCTCACCAATGGTCAGATATGGTGCAAGTATGATTATTGTCTTTTCAATTATCAGTTCTTGTGCTACGGCATGGCGGGACACAACACAGGTCTGTGGATGACGTGGCCCAGCACCGGCTTCCTTAATGGCGGGCCGTTGCGGCAGGAATTAACGGTGCATCAACAATCGCAGGGACACCGACTCTCCAAGAATAATATTCTCGCGATGATC
>JAKAZF010000004.1:12860-18456 GCA_021826605.1 Planctomycetota bacterium
TGGTGCGCACTTCGGCGAGGTATCACTGCGAATCAGGCGTAATGACAACTGGAATAAATTTTTTGGGCCAGTCTTTGTTTACGTGAATAATGGCCCATCCCGAATGGGCCTCTATCGCGACGCGCGGCGTGAGGCCCGGCGGCAGCGGCAGAAGGCACCATTTCGCTGGCTTAAGAGCCGATTTTACCCTCTGATACGCGGATCGATTGAAGGAACCGTTCATATGACCAACGGCCATAATCCCGCGGGGGCCTGGGCCATTCTCAGTGGGAATGGCAAGACCGATTGGGCGCTGCAGGGACGGCATTACAATTACTGGACGACAGTACAGCCCAACGGTCATTTTTTTATTGGCAAAGTGCGCCCGGGCAAATATAAGCTTTCGGTATGCGGGGGCAATCAGTTTCAGGATTATGTTAAACATGATGTCCGAATTGGCCCCAATCGAACCACGAATCTCGGGCGCATTGATTGGACACCCGCCAATCGTGGCAAAACGCTTTGGCAAATCGGCGTGGCGAATCGATCCGCACGCGAATTTTTTGACGGTAACCATGTGCGACATTATCGCAATTTCATTCGCTATCTCAATGCGTTTCCTGATGATGTCAATTACACCGTCGGTACGAGCAGCCCGGCAAGAAATTGGAATTTCGCCCAATGGGGCTGGTATAACAAAGTCCCCTATTGGACGATCAACTTTCGCAGCATCCACACCCAGCACGGCGTGGCCACACTCACGCTGGGCTTCTGTGCCGCGCTTATGTCACGCGGTGGTTTAGCGGTCAAGCTCAATGGCCATCGCATTGCGGTGTTGCATCTGCCTAAATCCGGTGCGGCCATTTACCGCAGTGGCGGGCAGGATAGCAAATACCAAGTGGTATATCTTCACTTCAACGCCCAACTGATCCGGGCCGGTATGAATCATTTAACGCTTGGCTTTACCCGTGCCTTCAAGGCCCCAGGAAGTTATAAAGCACGGATGCGTTATCACCCTACGCCCATCGGTGCAGTAATTTACGATTCCATTCGTCTGCAGATTAAACATTAATTGGCGGCGGATTTTCCGGAGATTGCATGTTATTGAATAGATCATTGCTGTTAACGGCTTGTGCGATTTTGTTTTCAGCCGCCGGCGCTTGTCAGGCGACCGTTCGGGTATCCAATCTGTTCAGCAGCCGAATGGTACTGCAGCGCGATATGCCGGACCATATTTGGGGCAAAGCCAGCGCCGGCGAATCCGTCAAAATCCAATTTGCAGGTCAGGTAGTTACAACAACTGCCAACGCCCGTGGACGATGGATGGCGACGCTAAATCCCATGCATGCCAGCGAAAAACCGCGTACGCTGGTCATCCGCGGACAGCAGCACAACATCGCGTTCCACAATGTTCTGGTTGGGGACGTATGGATATGCTCCGGCCAATCCAACATGGAATATCCGCTGCATGGTTGGTTTCGGGGCGGTAATGGCAAACATGCTGTCGCGCATGCCAATTATCCTTTGATACGCATAATCAATTTACCCAGCGTCGATCACGACTTTCCACGCCACAATTTTCCACGGGTTAATCGTATCATCGGCCAGTGGAATGTGTGCACGCCCAAAACGGCTGCGAGCTTTTCGGCGGTGGGCTATTTTTTCGGTCGCGATCTGCAAAGACACATTCATGTGCCGATCGGGCTGGTTCAATCCGCGTGGGGAGGTACCCGCATCCAACCGTGGCTGCCCCGAGCAGCTTATCAGCGCACGGCGGCATTACGCCCCGAATGGCTATGGCTGAAGCATGCGTACGCTCGATACCCGCGATATCAAAAGAGCTTAATCGGTTACATGCACCACCTGCCGCATTGGCTGGCCGCCGCACGGGCGGCGATTGCCGCTCACCGACACATTCCGCGTCCGCCTATGGTGCCGGTCGATCCCATTTCCTTCACAAAGCAAAATCCTACCGTCATTTTCAACGGACGCATCGCCCCAATAATACCCCTGGCAGTCAAGGGGATACTTTGGTACCAAGGTGAAAATAATGTCGGCAACACGAGTCAATTTTATTACGCCCATTTGGCGGCGATGATTAAGTGGTGGCGAATTTTATGGAAACGCAAAAATCTGCCGTTTTTGCTGGTGCAGATTGCACCGTTCGATTACGCCCAGTATTCAGGAGGTCATTTACGCGAGCCGGAAATCTGGCAGGCCCAGGAATGGGCCGCCGAGCGACTGCCGAATTGCGGCATCATCAGCACACAGGACGCCAACAGTCCCTATCAGGGACATCCGGTTAATAAAAGGCCTGAGGGATATCGGCTAAGCCGGCTGGCACTGGAGATGGTTTACCATGTGCCGGGGATTCGCGCCCGCAGCCCGATGTTGCAATCAATAACAGTTCGGGGCAGTACCGCTGTCGTGCGCTTTGCCCACGTGGATGGGGGTCTGGTGTCGCGAAACGGCAAGCCCCTGAATTGGTTTGAAATTGCCGGGCGCACCGGTCAATTTGTCAAAGCGACAGCAACCATTCATGGAGATCAGGTTTGGGTGAACGCCACAAAGGTGGCGCATCCCACGGCGGTGCGATTCGGATGGTACGACACCGCCATGCCCAACTTGATGGGTAAAAATGGCCTGCCGGCGATGCCGTTTGAAGCGAAGTTGAAATAGTCGCAGTTTGAACCGCAGACCACGCAATCGAGATATTGATGCAGATGGAGATGTAACATGAATCGTCGTGATTTACTTAAGTTGGCCGGTATTACGGGGTTAATGGGTGGTACAGGTGCTGCCGGGCGGTTGGCCGCGCATCTCCAGCCACCCATGCAGCAATTTTACGCGCCGGATCGAATCCGCTATGACGGACGCAGTTTTTTTATTGAAGACAAGCCATTTTTTATTTTCAGCGGTTCGTTTCATTATTTTCGCTGTCCGCGGGAACTCTGGCCGCAGCGCTTCGCCAAAATTCGCGATGCCGGCTTCAACACGATTCAAACCTACGCCTCATGGAACTATCATGAGCCGCTGCCGCCTTCCGGGCCCGAAGATTATTCGCGTGTCAACATGGAGGAGTTGGATGCATTTCTTACGATGGCAACGGATTATGGTTTTTACATTTCCATGCGTGTCGGTCCGTACTTGTGTGGCGAATGGGACACCGGTGGCTATCCCCAATGGCTGATGACTAAGATTCCCCCCCACTATCGCGGCATGTGGGTAAGGACAGCCAACCCGGAATACACCCAGTGGGCCAATCACTGGATGGGTGCGGTGTGTCCGGTGGTGGCACGGCACCAGCTTTTGCGTAAACCAAAGGGAGGCCGCGGGATCATATTGGTTCAAATTGAAAACGAATACGGTCTTATTGGCATACCGCTGGCCCAGAAAAAGCGCCACATGGAAGACTTAGTCCAACAGGCGCGCGGTCACGGCATACGGGTGCCGCTGATGAGCAACTTAGCCGGGTTTGTGGTGGGGAGTCATGGTCGCATCGCCCATGAAATATTTGATACCATTGACCGATATCCCGGCTGGGATCTGGGTGCCATGGGGCATCGGATCAAACATTACCGCACCGGACAGGAAGATGCGCCGGTGATGGCGGCTGAAATGCAAGGAGGATGGTTCACACCAGTATCGGCGTCGCCATCCCTGCGAACGGATGTCGACGCCTATCCCGATCAATGCAGTCCCGAACAAACCAATGCCCTTACGCTTTATTCGGTGGCCCACGGCATGACCGCTTTGAATTATTACATGCTTTTTGGCGGTACCAATTTTGCTTCCCATGCGGCGCAGGGCGTGGCGACGAGTTACGACTATAGCGCGGCCATAAGGGAATGCGGCGGCGTAGGTGCCAAATGGCAGAAAGTTAAAGCCCTGGGAAAGATGTTTCAATTGCACGGGACGGCGCTGGCGCGGGCCACACATCTGCCCGTAAAAATGGCCGGCAAGCCTGCGCTAAAAATATGGGCACGCATTGCGGATAACCGCGATATTTATTTATTCGTATTCAACCCCGATCGGATGCGCACTGCGGCGGGGCGCACGCGGTTATCCGTCGGCCCATATCCTGATATGGAACTTACCTACCGGCTGACCGCCGGCGATTTTAATATATTCTTTATACCGGCCGGAACAAATCACATGACTGGCCGGTGGCTGCTTAAGAGCCAGCCATTACCGCCCCGCCCTCGAAACATTCCGTCGGCGGTTCACATTGAACGCCTCCAATATCACGCTGATCCGTTGCCGTCCAATTGGAAGCACGTTCCGGCAGGCCAATCGCTGGCGCAAATGGGAGTTTATGAAAGCACCATGAGCTACTATCGCTGCCAGATAGAAACCAGCGCAAGCGTCGCGGGCAAATCCATCGCCTTGAGCGTTGGCTTGCCCGGGCAGGACTCCGTTATCGCCACTGTCAATGGGCATGTTGCACGGCCCCTTGCCCAGACCGGTGCACTGGCGATTCTGCCTTTGCATCAAAGCCTGCATCGTGTAAGCGAGGTCACATATCTTTATGAAAATACAGGGCACGTTGATAACGGATGGGGTTTGCAAGCTCCCTACGGTATTGAACGTGTCGGGGTTATGCCCTATCAACAGGGCGCAGACATGGTCACAGCATGGCGTCTGGCCGCGATCAGTAAACTGCCCCGCAAAGTATCATCACTGCCACAGGTACAGGCGGATTTTGACGATTCGTCATGGAGGCGGCTGGATATCGGCGATAAGCCGCCGCAGCAGATAGGACATCGCAAGGCCGGCATTTTGCGGTCGGAATTTACCCTGTCGCGCAGGGATATCAATGCCCGCAAGACGCTGCTGCGCTTTGCTCACATATCTTCCCGAGGGTGGGTATTCGTGAATGGCAGACAAATCGGTATGGCCGCTGGACAGGGTGCTACTGTGGATATTACCTCGGCGGCCCGGGCAGGAAGAAATTCCATTGCAGTCGTGGTACAGGTTTTTGGCCGGACGGGTGGATTAGGTGGCGTGCAATTGCTTTACCAGCCCGACACGCTGGGACGGCAACACGGCCCCATGCTTCTGTCGGCGGAGCCTGTCGGCGTACGAGGTGGCTGGTACCAACCTGGATATGACGCCACGCATTGGAAAGTCTGCAAAATGGGTGATGCGGCACCAGATGCCGGGGCACTGCTGCATTGGTATCGTATGGAATTTACTTTGCCGGAGGTTGCAGCCGATATCTGGGTTCCATGGTGTCTGAAGATAGATGCCAGCGGTAATGGCCTGCTATATGTCAATGGTCACTGGATCGGCAGGTTCTGGCAGAACGGCGGTCAGAGAGAATATTATATTCCTGATAATTGGCTCCGCCCCGCCGGTGAGGCCAATGTTATCGCCGTGTGTCTGCGTCCGGTTGATAAGGCACCTGGTGTGCATGCCGCCGCCGTGCTGCCCTATCGCGTGTATGCGGAATACAAGGTCAAGGCGTAGGGTCCAGAATTGTTCGATTTGCAACTTTGCGCTGCGTTACTGCATGACCAAAACGGCGTGAGTCTGAACGGAGGCATTCATGATTGAAAGTCATTTGCCGCAGCCTATCTCCCAAGTGGGGTATCTGGGCTTCAAACTCAGCGTGCCG
>JAKAZF010000423.1 GCA_021826605.1 Planctomycetota bacterium
CCCTTTACGATCATTACATGCTGCAATTACATGACCGGGGCAAGATGGATGATCACTATCAAAAAACCGCGTTGCAGAGCCCCTTTAGTTTTCCTGCCCAATGCACCTGGCTGTGCTTCACCGATGAAGTGTTGCACGCCGTGGATGCGGGCCAATACCTGCTCGAGCAAACCTATCTCCTGCCGGTTGGAGCGATGCGCGATCCGGAAAAATCGCCACTGCGGGTGCTGGAGCGAATGGCCAATCGGGCGCTGGTTTAACCATCATTTTGCCAGCGCGTGCCGACGGTAAACAGTAATCGGTTATCATTCAGGTCACTTGCGGGGGTGGTGGCGTGAACAGTGGCTTATAGGATTGGGCCAAAATGAATTTTAATACCGCCAACCAGACTTGGCGCCAGCTATTTGGCAACGGGACGACCTACATCGTCCCTCGGTTTCAGCGCGATTACAGTTGGAAACAGGACCAGTGGGACGACCTTTGGATGGACATTCAAGAGGTGTCATCCGCCGGTGGAGATGCCAGCCATTACATGGGCTACCTCGTTCTCCAGGCACAGGACCCCAAATCATTCACGGTCATAGATGGCCAGCAAAGGCTTACAACACTGAGTATTCTGGCTTTGGCGGTTATAAAAGTTTTATTGGAACTCGCCGACGGGGGTGTGGCTGCGGATATGAATCGGCGGCGGGCGGAACAACTGCGGAGCATCTATATTGGCTTTCTGGACCCTGTAACGCTGGTTGCCCGGCCTAAGTTGAATTTGAACCGCAACAACAATGCATTCTATCAGGATAAACTTGTTCCATTGGAAAAATTGCCGCAGCGAAATCTGCGATCGTCCGAGCATCTGCTTCGTAAGGCGTTTGAATGGTTCGTGAAGAAAGTACGAGAAACAGGCGGCAAGGATCGCAACGGTGAAATCTTCGCCAAATTTATTGACGATCTCTCCGACCGACTATTTTTTACAGTGGTGACCGTAACCGACGAACTCAACGCCTTTCGAGTTTTCGAGACTCTCAATTCGCGGGGGGTCAGGCTCTCGCCGACAGATCTGCTCAAAAATCACCTTTTTTCAGTAGTGGCCGGTGGAACCGTGCACGAGAGTGACATCGAGGCGCTCGAGCGCCGGTGGGATCACATGGTCGGCATGCTGGGCAGTGAGGACTTTCCCAATTTTCTCCGCGTGCACTGGAATAGCCGAAATAAGCTCGTCCGCGAAGTGGATCTTTTCAAGGTAATACGCGAGAGCACAGGTGACCGGGCGGCGGTTTTTGAGTTGGTTCGCCAGATGGAGGGGGACGTTGGACTCTACACCGCCTTACCAAATCCAGATGGCGATTATTGGGAGTCCGACGGGGCGAAATTGGTTCGGCTACTGAAAATGTTCAACGTTCGCCAGCCCTGGCCATTGCTGCTCGCAGTGGGCCGATCCATTGCAGGCGGCGAATCTAATCCCGCCAAGGAAGAGGAATTTATAGACATTTTGCGTGCCTGCGTAGTTATCTCATTTCGGTACAACGTGATCTGCGGGCTGGCGACGAACGAACAGGAGCGAACTTACAACGCGGTTGCGCAGAAGGTCAGTAATGCTGAACTGACCAATTCGGCCCAAATTATACGCGCATTGTCTGATATCTACGTTACTGACAGGCAATTTGTGGCGGCGTTTGAGGAAAAGAGATTCAAGACCGACTCCGCTAGAAATGCCCAAGTTGTCAAATATATGCTTTTCGAGATTGAGCGGCACCTCGCGGGACGCGATTTGGACAGCGCAAGTGCCCGCTACAACCTCGAGCATATCCTTCCGCAAAACCCATCCCCGCAATGGGCCGACATCCCGGATGCGGACGACGCTGCTGACTTGCTCGGCAATATGACCCTGATGGAAAAGTCCGCCAATAGTGCCATCGCCAATGCCGATTATCCGGCCAAGCGCGCTGCCTACGCCCGGAGCGCGATATCGCTGACAACCCGCGTCGCGGAGGAAAACGAAACATGGGCACTGGAAAATATTCGGCGGCGACAACACTGGCTTGCCGAGCAGGCCAAGGGCATCTGGCGGCTGGCCCAATTTGATAAATAGGCCCGCGCATCCGCAAACGTCATTCAAACATTTTTAACTGGTGCCGCTCGAGACCAAACTTACTTACCGAGTTGTCAACGGGGATGGGATATTTGCCCGACCAGCAGGCCGTGCAGTAATGATGGGCGGGTTGGCCCAAGGCCCCCAGCATCCCCTCCAATGAGAGGTACGCCAAAGAATCAACTTCAATAAATTCACGTATTTGATCCACGGTGCGGCCGTTGGCAATCAGTTCCGTCGGTGTTGGAAAATCAATACCAAAAAAGCAGGGATACCGAATGGGGGGGCAACTTACCCGCATATGAATTTCCTTGGCACCCGCCCGCCGCAGCGCCAGGATTTTACCCCGCGTGGTGGTGCCGCGCACAATGGAATCTTCCACCACAATAATGCGTTTTCCCCGCACCACTTCGGGTATCACGATCAATTTCATCTGCACAGCCAGATCGCGCATCGCCTGTGACGGCTGGATAAACGATCGCCCCACATACCGGTTGGGCACGATACCCTCTTCAAACGGTATGCCGCTCTGTTTGCTGTACCCCAATGCCGCCGACCTCCCGCTGTCGGGGATCGGTATGACAATATCGGCATCCACCGGGCTTTCAATGGCAAGCTGGCGTCCCATTTTTTGCCGCACGCTCACGACGGTATCGCCAAAAAGATGGCTCGACGGGCTGGCAAAATAGACATGCTCAAACGCACAATGAGCCGGTTGCGATCGCGATGAGGTAAAGTAGCGGCTGCTGAGTTTGGTGCCGGTGATATCGATGGTGACAATTTCTCCCGCTTCCACCTCGCGGACAAAAGACGCCTGAATGCTGGATAGCGCACAGGTCTCCGATGCCACGCAATAATATCCATCGCGCGTTTTGCCGATTACCAGCGGACGAAAACCCCACGGGTCGCGGGCGGCCTCCAAACGGTCACGAAACAAAAACACAAAGCTGAACGCCCCTTGCAGATGGTTAAGCACATGGGCCAGCGGATCGGGTTTTTCCTGGTGGGTCGGCTTGGCCAGCATGTGAATGACAATTTCAGTGTCGCTGGTGGAATAAAAAATGTGTCCAAATTTTTGATATTCAGCCCGCAACAGCGAAGCATTGATCAAATTGCCATTGTGGGCCACCGCTACCTGCCCGTCAATGTATTCTTCCAAAATAGGCTGAGCATTGCATTTTCGGTTGGACCCGGCCGTGGAATAACGCACATGACCAATGGCACCGGCGCCCGTGAGTTCTCTGAGCACAGATTTATTAAATACATCGGCTACCAGGCCCAACCCAGTATGGGCGGAGATGGTTTGGCCATCGGTGGCCGCGATACCGGCAGATTCCTGCCCGCGATGCTGCAGGGCGTAAAGGCCGTAATAGCAACGCTCTACGGCGTCCGTTGGGCCCATAACACCAAAAACGCCGCATTTTTCCTTTTTTTCATATTCCGTCGTGCCGGTGAGATTCTCACCCGGGTGGATGAATGGTTCCAAAGACAGGCTTTTGTGAGATACGCAAGGGGAATCTGGCATCTCGTGGGCCATAATCAAAAACCTCCGCAAGCACCAAGGGGCGTCACCGACAGACTAACATTATAGTCAGGCTTCAGCTATCGCAAACATAAACTTCGCGCCGCGCTCACAATATGTTTGCCATCGCCACCC
>JAKAZF010000424.1 GCA_021826605.1 Planctomycetota bacterium
GAGAAGGTGTTTGTGAGCGCTCCGGGAGCGACGAGCTTTGCGCGCTTTGTCAAGTTGCCGCCGGTGGAGCCGCGTAAAATTCCGGAAATTGTGCGCTTTGAGGCAATTCAGCAAATCCCGTTTCCGCTGGATCAGGTCAACTGGGATTATCATAGTTTTCAGAATGCCGATTCGCCGGACGTGGAGATCGGCATATTTGCAATTAAAAAGGATATCGTGGCCCAATTGCTGGCGGATTTTCGCACCGCAGGCGTGACCGTGCATGGCGTGCAGATTGCCCCGCTGGCGATATACAATGCCATGAC
The DNA here is from genome assembly GCA_021826605.1 of Planctomycetota bacterium. The sequence continues at coordinate 306 of JAKAZF010000424.1, forward strand.
CTATGAACAGACGGTCAAGGACAAGGGGACCATCGTTCTGGATATTGGTGCCGACCATGCAGATCTTATCATGATGGATCAGGGGCGATTGTGGTTACGCACAATCAATCTGGGCGGGAACAGCTTTACGGAGGCCCTGGCCAAGAGCTTCAAGCAGCAGTTTCGGCGGGCGGAGCAACTCAAAAAGACTGCGGCCACGAGCAAATACGCCCGGCAGATATTTCAGGCGATGCGCCCGACATTTGCGGATCTGGTGCCGGAGATTCAGCGTTCCATCGGCTATTACAACAGTGGACACCGGGATAACAAAATTGAACAGATTCTCGGAACGGGCAATTCGTTTCAGCTTTCCAACCTGCAAAAATACCTGCAACAGTATTTAGGCATGGATGTGCGACGGTTGGACAGTTTAAGCAAGGTTACCGGTGAGGCCAGACTGCTGGCCAGCATGGGGGAGCATGTACTGGGCCTGCCGGTGGCGTATGGATTGGCTTTACAGGGGCTGGATCTGGCCACGGTCGAAAGTAACCTGCTGCCGGTGGAAATAGCCCGCAAAATGCTGTGGACCCAGAAGCGTCCGTGGTTTATCGCAACCGCCGCTCTGGTGGCCGTGTCGGCGATGGTGGCATATGGCCGGTATTACCTGGACAAAAACGCCTATCAAACGAGTGTGCGTAATCCGCAGCTTACGCAAAACAATCTTTTTATCCATCAGGTTTCGCAGTGGCAGGCCGAATATAACGATGTCAGCAATACGTATCTGAAAAATCTGGGGCAGGTGCAGCGCTACCTGGCCATGGGCGCGGATCGCCAGATCTGGCCGAAAATAATTGCCACGCTGTATAAATCGTTGCCGCAGGCTGGTCCGATGCCTCAGGGAGCGGGTTCGGACTGGAAGATCATCATCCAGTCGATCTCATCAAAATATGCACCCACGATGACGGTTCGAGCTGCTGGCCAGGTGCCGCAAAGCAAACGGGGTTTTGTGCTGACGATTCATGGCTATACGCCATATCAGCAGGCACCTTTGATTTTGGAGCATTTTATGGCGGCGCTTCAGCACAATGCCCCGATGCGGGAACCGGGTTCAACCACCCGTCCGTCGGCGCAAAATGAGGTGCAGGCCGCACCACTTCCGTTTTACATCGTCGTCCCGCCTAATGTACTTCAGCTTTCTAGAATTGGCCGACGGGCCGTTCAAGGGGAGGCCGTTGGTTTCCGGCCGTGGGGATCCAATCTTGGTCCTTTTGCCAAGGAATTTCTATCTGACTTTGAGGCCAAGTCGGCGAAGTCGCCGACCGCGGCACCTGAAAATTCCGCACCAGGCAACGGCAATCAGCCGGGCGTTTTTTCGCCATTTAATGCGGGGGGGAGCTTTCAACCGGGCAATGGCGGGTATCCAGGTGCGCCGTATGGTGGACAAAGTCCCCGGAAACTGGGCGTTATTAATCCCGATAATGGCAAGTCCCTCACCAGCGCGACGGCCTTTGAGATGACAGTGCTGGTTTACCTGCGTGGTACCGGCCCGGCCAGGCCCGAGGCGGCCGGATATGGCCAGTAGCCATGCTGACAAGGCAGGTGGCCGCCGGAGGTGGATGGAACGTTGTTGTGGAGTCGCACGTAATGAAAATATCGGGTAATATATCGGGCTGGCCAAGGACTGTTGCGCGGATTGCGCGAAATCTCTAGAGGACGTGCATGAATTTCATCAAAAACAATCTACTGATGATCATTCTGTCGCTGGTGATAGTGGTCGCATTGGTATCGTTGGAATATCCGCTGGCCGGATTGTCAACCCGATTGCGGCGGGATATGTCAACGAGCCTGAGTACGGTGGGAGTGGCCAAAAGTCTGTCGCAACAAACCATCCACATTCCCGGCCAGCCATCATTCATCGGCCCGATCATCCCGGAAATCATCAGCCGCAAGGAACAGGTTCAGAAGTTGATGCAGAATCAGGCCCGGGAAATTAAGGCTAGTGCGGTCGGGATCAACAGCCGCGGTCGCGTGGTATTTCCATACGGCCCCCACGGGCCGGTTATTCCACTTTTGGGGGGAGTTCGCGAGCCGCATTTATTACCCCAGTCGAATCATAACTTGGTGCGGCTGGCCAATTTCAAGCGCGATTATCAACATCTATTTGCTTCCGCACGGAGCAACCCCCGTGGGTGGCTGGCCCAACTTCATGCGGCGATGCCACCGTCGGAAGGACAAATCAAGCGGCTGATCAGACGGCGTTTGGCGCAGATTCATTTTGGGTTGGTGCATCAACACAGCAGCAAGTTGGCGGCAGAGGAAGCGCGGATTGCCCAACAACTTACGCAGCAGGCAATTTTTAAGGCCGCGGCACGCTGCCGAATTTATGCCGGGCGCTTTTGTTTTCAGGAACGCAATTTTGTGCTAAGCACCAACGCGGTGCCATCTTCGCTGGATATTTATAACGCGTTTGTGGATTCCTGGCTGCAAAGCGATGTGGTACATGCCATTGTCCTGACCAATCATGGAAGTCGGGATGTGGCGGATTCCGCGGTTAAGCAGTTGTTCTACATCCGCGTCGGAGCGAATGTGAAGATGGGGCAGGGGTCTCTATCGGCCGCGTCGAACCAAGGCCCGATCATGATTCCCCGGGGCGGTCTGTTTTTGAGCGCCGGTGCGGCTCCAGTCGCCCAACCGTATAGCCCTTATCGGCCGGGTGGTGGACCCAATGGACCCGCGGGATATCAGGGCGGGTACGGGGGGGCGATGCCCGGCGCGTACCCCAGTCCATCTTCGCCGGTGGTCACGCGCGGGTTGAATTACGGGGTGGCGATGACCGGGCACGTGGGCACCCGTGATTATCAGGTAACACACGTGGTGGTGGGCGTGATCATTGATCCTTCAAAAATCAACGCCTTCATCAATAATATGTACCGCCAGAATAATGGCTACACGCTGCTGAATGTGCAGATCCGCACGGTCGATCCCATTGCTGCCATCACGCACGGATATGTCTATGGGGCTGTACCGGCAGTGGAGGCGGATTTCCTGTTTGAAGATATCATGTTCAACCAATGGAATGGCCGGGTGATGCCAGCCGCCTATCGTCGGAGATTCGGAATTATCGTGCATCAGGCCAGGCAAAGACGTCCATTCCCCGGAAATCGAGGCTCGCCATGAAGATGAAAAATATAAATCCTTTGGAGCGGCACGTCGAAAAAGTGGTGGCGGCAGTTGTGGTCCTCCTTGTGGCGTGGTTGTGTTACCGGAACATCTTCCAGGATCCCAATGCTGTTGTTTTGCCGCAAAGTATGGCGGCCACCGTACCTCCAGGGCGTGTGGGTGCAATAATTAATAAGGCTGTGGATGCCCTGAGGCTCTCGGTCAAGGATGCGGAGACGTCCGCGAACATTCAGCGTGGTGTCATACCGGATTATAAACAAATATACACACTAT
>JAKAZF010000425.1 GCA_021826605.1 Planctomycetota bacterium
ATTTTTTCTGGGGGGTGTGAATCACGTATTTTATCATGGCACATGCTATTCGCCTGATGATGCGGCATGGCCCGGCTGGCTGTTTTATGCCGCTACGGATATGAATCCGCGAATGAGCATCTGGCGAGACGCGCGGACTTTGAATGACTACATCGCGCGGTGCCAGAGCGTTTTACAGGTCGGTAAACCGGATAATGATATTTTGCTTTACTGGCCTATTCATGACCAATGGCATCAGGCCGGACGGATGGCCCAGTACCAGACCATGACCAATCTCCAGGATTGGTTTTACAACCAGCCGATTGGAAAAACCGCGGAAGTCCTGTGGGGCGGGGGATTTTCATTCGATTATCTTTCGGATCGGCTGCTGAGTCGGCTGGGCGCAGCCAATGGCACGCTGATCGCTCCGGGCGGTGCGTACGCCGCGATTGTCGTACCGCCGATTGAAGTTATGCCCGTGCCAACACTCAAGCGATTGATAAAACTGGCGACGGATGGCGCGACAATCGTTTTCGCGAATCATTTACCAAAAATGCCGCCGGGCCTCGGCCGCTTAGCGGAGAATCAGGCCGTAATGACCCAGCTTATAAATGGCTTACACTTTGTGCCATGGAAAGCCGCCGAATCAAAGGTTTCCGTAGCCACTGTCGGTGCCGGCCGCATATTCAAAGGCCCGCCGGAGGTAATACTGCCGGCGCTGGATATACGACAAGAAAGTTTGTGCGGGCATGCCGGGTTGCATTTTATTCGCCGCCAATCCGGGGAGAATACATTCTACTTCCTGGCCTATCAGGGTAAAAAACCGTTAAACGGCCGCCTTGCATTGGCTACCCCCGCCCGCCAGGTAACATTAATGGATCCGATGACCGGTCAGACCGTCCCGGGACATGTAACACAATCATCACACGGGCCAAAAGCAAGAGCGATGGTTGAGGTAAATTTGCAGCCGGGACATTCGCTAATCTTGCGGACAACTGCGTCCGCCGCCGTGGGACAGCCGGTTGGCGCGGCAGAATCCCGCCGGCGATTTGCGCCGATGGCGCGCGCGGGGAAACCGTCATTGGCCCTCACTGGTCCGTGGGATGTTGATTTTATTGATGGCGGCCCGGAATTGCCCCGCGGAATGCGGCTCAAACAACTCGCATCCTGGACCACCAACGGTGATCCGGCGACGGATGCCTTTGCGGGCACAGCGCGGTACTCGATTAATTTTGATGCCCCAACGGGCCGTGGCCCATGGTTATTGGACCTTGGTCGCGTTTCGGAGAGTGCCAAGGTATGGTTGAACGGGCGACTTCTGGCCGGTTTGATATTACCTCCGTACAACTTGGTTATAGATGAGCTGAATGCGACGGGGAATCTATTAGAGGTGGAAGTTACCAATCTACCGGCAAATCGCATTCGCGAAATGGATCGCCGCGGAGTGAAATGGCAAATATTCCACGATATCAATTTTGCCAGCATAAACTATCATCATTTCAATGCCTCACATTGGAAAGTGCGCGACTCGGGTTTGTTGGGTCCAGTGAGGTTGTTTGGGCTGGGATGAACCCAAGCGAAGCAATCAGCATATAATCGCTATAAGAAATTTATTTTCTTATAATCAATTTATATTATTTTAATCATGAAATTAAGCACAGAAAATGTGGTTATAAGACCTAAAAACACTCGCTTTTGAGCCTGTTTCTGTTTTTTTTCTGGCAATCGCTCCGGCTATGTGCTAACCTCAATATCGGTTGTCAGAGCGGGATAACCCCCATGACTACCCGTGTAGGTTCGGCCAAGAGGGCTGGACATTGGCCAATCGGTGACTGGTTTCACCGATCCGGCTGGATTAGTTTCGGTGCCTGCAAGGATGCCAAGGCGGCGGATGTGCTTTGGAGAGCTTTGCATGCGTCAATCACGCAGCCTGACGAAGAGCGAGAACTGGGAACTGGCCACCATGCTGGCGATTATTGTGCTGGGGCTGGCAGGCCTGACACTCATTTGGCGGGTAGGCGCGCTGCCCAAGTTGTGGGCCGCAGCGTCCGATAACAGCTCAGCAATCCCCCCCTCTCCGGTTCGGCGGCAGACAACTGCCACGTTAAAAGCAGTTGCCGCAACCACCACCATGCCGATTTACGATGGAAATCACCCGGTGGCTCCCCGAATGGCCCCGATGCCCATCCATATCCGTTACCATCATGTTCGTCCAGCGGATGGATACTGGTACCACGGTCGAAAATATATTTACTGGAAAACACTGCGATTACGCGTCACGAGTTACGCACCGGACCGCCGCTGCTGCTGGCCTTATAGCGGAAGGGTGACGGCCTCGGGCAAAAGTGTATGGACGAATGATGGCCATCTGGTGGCGGCGGACACGCGGCTGATCCCGTTTCATTGCATGGTGCGCGTGCCGGGATATGACGTGGACCGGCCCGTGCCGGTATTGGACCGTGGCGGAGCAATTCAGGGCTACCGCCTGGATGTGCTGCTGCCGACGTTCTGGCAGGCACAACAATGGGGACACAAATTTTTGAACGTAAAAGTTTACCGGCCGATTGATATTCGCTGAACATTCCTCCATACTTCGGTGGATGGCGCGGAATCTGGTTATTAATGCGGATGATTTTGGATTTTCCGCAGGTGTCACGGATGGCATCGTGCAGGCGCACACATCCGGCATTTTGACCAGCACCACGCTCATGACCACCATGCCGGACGCCCGGAGGGCGGTCGATACGGCAAAACACCTGCCGAATCTGGGAGTGGGAATCCATTTATGCCTCACGCAGGGCACGCCGCTGGCCGGTCTTGAAGGACCGCTTTTGGCATATCGGGGTGCATTTCCGCAACGGGTTCCGCAGCTGATTTGGCGGATATTTCGTGACAAATCTGTCCTGCGGCACGTACATCGCGAATGGGAGGCGCAGATCAACACCGCCATTTCATGGGGACTGGTCCCCACGCATCTGGATTCGCACAAGCACGTGCATCACTGGCCGCCGCTGGGAGACATAGCCATAGACCTGGCGCGACAGTTTAATATCCGGCATATCCGCTGCGCCCGGGAAATTGCCGTCAGGGGAACCCCCGCGCCGGGCATGAGTTACAAAATTTTGGCAAATCTGGCAAAAAAATTGGCGGGGAAAATTGAGTTGGCGGGGGCGGGTACGAGCTACTGGTTTTTCGGGTTGGGTGCAACGGGAAAGTTTTCCAGCGAGGTATGGAAAAAACTGCTGGAAAATATTCCGGAGCATGGAACCGGCGAGGTGATGGTGCATCCGGGCCGGGCCAACGGACTTAGCACCGGGCAGACGCGGCTGGTGGCGGAAAGACAATTGGAATTGGATGCCCTGTGCAATCCCGAGGTTAAGGGACTATTGAGCCAAAGCGGAATCCGTTTGATCCATTACGGGCAACTGTCGGCGGAAAAAAACCGGTAGAAACACAGGGATGTTGCGGGCGGAAGATCGTCAACAGCCGGAATCCGCCGCATCCATAATGGCGACGGACAGGAAATATGCGGCGATATTGGACGGAGTAGTAGAGGCCCATCGGACTATTTTGTTACATACCTCGGATATTTGAAGCGTTTTGAGCATCCAGTAGTCCCCGGCAATGGCCGTGGTGGCACTTCTATATTTGATACCTCTGATCTTGTCAACCTCAGTGCGACGATTTGCCGCGGATTTTTCATTTTTTCAGTTTTTATTCTGTCATCACGTTACAACCTCCGCCA
>JAKAZF010000426.1 GCA_021826605.1 Planctomycetota bacterium
TCCTGGGTTTGACCATCAGTTTTATTCACGCGCCGCCCACGGTCAAGGAAATGCGGCATGTCGTTTTCACCACCAATCCCAAGCTGTTAATGCAGGGTGTTATTCATGGTCAGGGAAAAAGCATTATCGACCTTGGACTGCTGCTGCTGGTATTAACTCCCATTACCCGCGTTGCGGTATCTGTGGTGCTCTTTGCGATTGTTGATCATGACTGGTTTTACACATGGGTGACGCTGGCGGTGCTGCTGCTAACGCTGATTTCACTGCTGTTTTTGCACTAAACCCAGGCTTGCCCGATGATGCGGCCGCACATGATTACAAAGCGGCACGCGAACCCTGCATCAATTTCTTGCGGCCTGTGCGTACCATTTTCTCCATTTTTTTCAGCGGCTTCCAGATACGATTACGGTTTTGATAACGCTCCAGTAAATGCTGATATTGCAGCGAGCCGGCGATCAGGCAGCGGTGAATGTCGGCATAGCGCCGCGAGATCAATGACCACCGATCGGAAAGTGCGTCGCCTGCGATCTGATCATGGGCGGCCATACGCACACATTCATAGAGATCGTAAAAAATGCTCGGATCAGCAAACATCGCCCGCAATTGCGGCAGGCCATAGCTGCTGCCGCGCAAATTGTCAGAGAGAAAATGGTTCGCAAAAACCTCGATGTTCCGCTTCTGTTCCGGCCCGACGGGCAAATCAAGCGCCCTGGCCATGCGCAGTAACTGGCTTTCAGCCCGACCGAAAAGTTGATCATAATCGACAAAGACACGATGGTCGGACAAGGTTTCAGAAACCGCGCTGTGCATATTTTCCAGCCACAGCACAAATCCGGATTCTCTGTCCGCCAGGCCGCAGCGTTCCAGTGATTCGGCAATGCTCAGCGGATTTCTGATGGCAATCACATAGCTCGGCCGCACATTGAGCCGGTGAAAAATGATTTTCCATATCGGCAGCAGGCGGCCGATATGCGGGTCTTTCAGACCCCACGTGGTGTACGCGTTAAATTCTTTGCGCAGATAAGCTGTGGTTCTGGCAATAAGCTTTTCGCACTGTGGATGATCCAAAATTTTCCCGCAGTTCACGCCGCTGGTCTGGTGCGAGGCGCCAATGAGATCAAGAAACTGCTGATTAAGTTTCCAAATCCGCTGGTCTTCCCAGTAACCACGCGGATTGAACATGTTGGGAGCCAACAGATTGTTGCCCAGCGTAACACCCAGGGTATGGACCGCCCGGGCAATGGTACTTGTGCCGCTGCGCTGCATTCCCAGCACTACAATAACTCGTCTGGCTGCGGTCATATTTGCCTTCTCCCGAAAAACGCCAACAACTTCAGGTCTGGCCGCCAAATCCAATGATGACCACCATCACCGAACATATTGTATGGTCGATGAATTGCTGATGAAAGCTTTTTTTTCAGCTTCTTCCGATCGCCATTGGCGGTACGGCCACGATCGCCGCATTGGTTTAATGCGGCAAATCGTATCACCCGGTACGGGCGATACGGAATGCTAAACACGCTGGAGAGATAAAAGTTGCACGCTGGGCGGGATTATCCCGCGGATACCACACCCATTGAACCGGGCTTGCCCGATCCGGGCATCAGTTCGGGGCGACCAATGGCGCGATAAATCAGACCGGCAGCCAGCACCTTGGTGCTGCCCAGGCAATTGCGGCCATCAAATACGTATTTGCCGCGCATCAGCGAAGCGATGTGCGGCCAATCCTGCGTGATAAATACCGACCAGTCGGTAATCAGGGCAATGGCATCAGCACCGCGCGTGCAGTCATCCACATTGCTGGTCCAGGTTACTTTGTCGCCGAGCATGCGCCGGGCGTTTTCCATGGCCTGCGGATCATACACACGGACTTTTATTCCCGCGGCCAGCAAGGCATGAATAACCTCCATGCTCGGGGCTTCGCGCATGTCATCCGTATCCGCCTTGAACGCCAGGCCCCATACCGCAACCTGCGGATCTGTAACGCCCGAAAGTGCTTTGATAATGCGCGCGGCAAACGCCTTTTTCTGCCGCGTGTTGGCTTTTTCAACCCCGCTTAACAAGTGCGGCTCAAGCCCGAATTCGTGCATCTGATGCACCAGTGCCGCAACATCTTTGGGAAAACATGATCCGCCATATCCCACGCCGGCTTTCAAAAACGAAGGACCGATGCGCTTGTCCGTGCCGATGCCCACGCGCACCGATTCAATATCCGCGCCGATCACCTGAGCCAATTGGGACAACTCATTAATAAAGCTGATGCGAACCGCCAGCATGGCGTTGGATGCGAACTTGGTAAGTTCGGCACTCTGCCTGCTCATGGAGAAAATCGCATAGCCGCGATCAATCAGGGGCTGATAAATTTCGCGCAGCACATCCATGCCGGCATTGGAGTTGGCGCCGAAGACAATCCGGTCCGGCTGCATGAAGTCCTGAATGGCGGTGCCTTCGCGCAGAAATTCCGGGTTGTTGACCACCTCAATACGGTGTGGACTCCGGGCCACCTGCTGGGCCACTTTTTCACCCGTACCCGGCGGTACGGTGCTTTTAATTACCAGTGTTTTCGGTCCGTTGGCGTGTTTGAGCACATCGTCCACCGCGGCAAACAACATGCTTAAATCCGCCCCGCCCTTCGGTGATGGGGGCGTGCCGACGGCGATAAAAATGCTTTGCGATTCCCTGATGGCCGATGCAATATCCGTGGTGAAGCTCAGCCGTCCCGCCGCGGTTTCGGCCAGAATTAACTCCGATAAACCCGGTTCATAAATCGGAACTTTTCCCTGTGACAGACCGGCAACACGCCTGGCGTCCACATCCACGCCCGTAATTTTATGGCCCAGTGCGGCCAAACACGTGCCACTGACCAAGCCGACATAACCGCATCCGATCACCGCAATTTTCATTCAAACTCCAAAATCGTTGACGAACAGGTTCGTCGGGGTCAAACCTAGGCCTCACTGCGCCGGGACTCATCACTCACCGGCATATTATCGGCAATTTTCACGATTCGTTTGAATTTGTCCAATGAAAACCGAAATCTGGTAAAATATCCGCAGCGTGCGAAGCTGGTCGGCGTGCGGAATTGTTTATGGGCCGACGGCGGCGCTTTTGGTGGATGGCCGGGATTTGACCGGGCAACAACTCCCGACGGCAAATGGGATGGGGTAAGCTATGTTTATTGATGAAGCCGAGATCGAAGTATTTGCGGGCCAGGGAGGCAACGGATGCGTTTCCATGCGCCGCGAGAAATATATTCCTTTGGGTGGACCCGATGGCGGCGACGGCGGTGACGGCGGAAGCGTGTATCTGGAAGCCACGGAAGGGGTTGAAACCCTGCTGGACATGGTGGGGCGGCATCACTGGCGCGCCGGCAACGGTGAGCATGGCCAGGGAAAAAAAAAGGCCGGCAGAGACGGCAAGGATCTGGTGATCCGCCTGCCCGCCGGCACCATGGTCTATGACGCACTGACCGGCTTGCTGCTGGTGGATCTTGTGCCGGTTGGAAAACGCGCGCTGGTGGCCAGAGGCGGAAAAGGGGGACGTGGAAATCTGCAATTTACATCGTCCGTGCGTCAGGCCCCGGATTTTGCGGAACCGGGAGAACCGGGCCAGACACGGAAATTGAAATTGCAGCTTAAACTCATCGCCGATGTCGGCCTGATTGGAAAACCGAATGCCGGCAAATCCACCCTGTTGTCGCGCTTGTCC
>JAKAZF010000427.1 GCA_021826605.1 Planctomycetota bacterium
TCTCGAAACCGATTGATGGCATTGCAATTGGTGGATCGTAATGGCATTCAGGGGCGATCATTTGGGCCCATCCTCCGGGATCTTTGATGGCTGGCAAGAAATAGGCTCCAGAAATATCAGAGGCATTCCCTTCCGCACGACGCACCATTTCGTGTATACAATTACGGGATGAGCAGATGGGTTAAATTGCAGCGTGAGGTACGTCTGAGTTTAGGGGTTGACCCGACTCGGACAGCCACTGGTAACTCGTTTGCCGGTAGTCCGCGGGGTGATGGGCTTGGTCCGGTTGTCACGCTGAAGGTGGAAGTTGCAGGCCCTATTGGGCCCGCCACTGGCATGCTGATTAATATTCGGCAAATCGACGAATTGGTGCGGCAGGCGGTGGTATCTGATTTTGCATACGCGGCGGATATCGCCGTGCCGCTTATGCTCAAACAGATGTGGGCGCGGATGAAGGCCCAATTGGCGCCCGTTACGCTGACAGGATTGGAAATCAGCAGCAGCCCCTGGCTGCAATACCGCCTGACGGATGGAGATACACGCATGATTGAGCTCACTGAACGCTTTGAATTTTCCGCCGCCCATCGCCTGCACAGCAAGGACCTGACGGATGCGGAAAATAAGGCCACATTCGGTAAATGCAATAATCCACATGGCCATGGGCATAATTATGAATTGGAGGTAACGCTTTCAGGGCCGACGGACGCGGGGGGCGAATTGATTTCGTTACAGCGTTTGCACGATATAGTTAATCAGAGGGTGATTGATCGGATGGATCATAAACATTTGAATATTGAGGTGGCAGAATTTGGCCAGCTCAATCCAACCGTGGAAAACATCGCTGCGGTTATATTTAAATCATTGGAGGATGCGTTTCCTCCACCGGTCAGGTTGCAGCGAATACGCCTATGGGAAACCCCCAAGACCAGTTGCACGGTGGAAGCATCCGAACCAGTAGAAAAGGAGTTGGTGAAGTGATCATTGACAGCACGGTCGACCCGATATTGCCGATGTTTCGAGCCATCGGCAAAATTCCCAGTGGTCTGTTTATATTGACCGCAGGCCGCGGGCCCGAGCTTTCCGCCATGCTGGTTTCATTCGTGCAGCAGGTTGCGCGTGATCCGCTGGTGGTCGCAGCCGCCATCAACCGTGAGCGACCGATGACCGCAGCGATCGAAAAAAGCGGTGGTTTTATCATCAATATCATCGGTGCTGGCGACCGCATTTTATTGAAAAAGTATGCTCGGCAGGCGTTGTCTGGGCCGGAAGCGATTGAGGGTGTGCGAACGCGCCATCTGGATGACGGTGGCATTGTTTTATTGGATGCCTCTGCATGGGTGAAATGCCGCTTCCGACAGCGGGTGGATTTTGGTGCCGACCACGATTTATTTCTTGGTGTGGTGGAAGATGGCGGACTGAATGATTCACCGCATGCACAACCGGTGGTGCATATTCGGCATGATGGAAGTAATTATTGATGTGGCAAGATGAGATGGGACGGCAGTCCGGACGCAGGCGATGAAATCAAGCCGACAGCGATTTCGAGAGTTCATTAACCGCGTGAAGCAGGGGCACCTGCGTGGTGACCGCTTGGTGGATCCGCATGCGGGGCCAAGTGAATACCAGCGGCCCATGGGTGGTGGATATCATACGCGCGGCGGGTACGGACCGCCGCACAAATTCAAGTTTTCCAAGCAGCGGCTGGTGGGTGAATATGCATTGATGCTGCGCGGTTACTATTGGGCGGTAGCGCTTCTGCTGCTGGTGGTACTCGGGACATCCTTAATAACGCTTACACCAGCATTTGTCCTCAAGCTGGCGATCGATGACGTGTTTGCCGGCAAGCCGCTGTCAATAGCCAGATTATTACCCGTCGGCGGTCTGAGACATTGGATCACCGCTTCGCCTGAGCATGGTTTGGCGGCATTGGTGATCGGGTTGGTGATTGTCGAGGTACTGGGGGTTTCACTCTCATGGCTGCGCGTGCTGGCAGTGCAACGCCTTAATTACAAACTGGCGGCGACTCTGCGGCAGCGCCTGCATACCCATCTTTCCAAGCTTTCGCTGGCGCAATTGGGAGACTTCCGCACCGGCGGCATCATCAGCCGCATCATGGCGGACACCGATCAAATTGTCGGCGGTATTCAAAATTCCATCATAACACCGGCCGGTGCAGCCCTGCGCATGATCTTGATTCTAGTCATACTTATTATGACGAGTTGGCAGCTTTTTGTAGCTGCAGTTGTGCTAATTCCACCATTGATCCTGGTACATATGCTGATATTTCGGCGTTTGCGGCCACTATGGAGAAATATCCAGGATGATCGCAGCATGCTCTCGGCCAGGGTAAGTGATATGTATGCCGGCATCCGAGTGGTGCGCGGCTTTCGGCGGGAAAACACCGAACTGGCGGAATTTGGTGCCCGCCAGCACACCATGGTGCGAAAACAGTACTACACATCAATTCTCGGTCGATTGCTGGCGACTGGCTGGTCGGTGTTCGTGCCGGCGATTGGGATTGTGATTTTGTGGTATGGCGGCACGATGGTTTTGAAGCATCAGATGAAGGTGGGCAATCTGGTAATGTTTCAATACTTTGCGCTAATGCTGCTTGGGCCGATCACACAGATGATTGATTCGATGCAGGCTATGCAGCAAAATCTCGGCTCGCTGGACCGCGTTTGCGATGTGCTCAGTCAGCCGGTGGATATGCCCGACAAGCCCGATGCCAAAGGTCTTTCGCGCGTGGAAGGACGGATTGAGCTTTGCCATGTCGGCTTTGGCTATCGGGATGACCAAATCGTGCTTGATGGTGTCGAACTGACGATACCGGCGGGAAGCACATTGGCCATTGTCGGTCCATCGGGCAGTGGTAAAACCACGTTGGTCAATCTGATAGCCCGATTTTACGACGTCCGGTCCGGGGCCATTAAGCTGGACGGACGTGACATCCGTGATATTCGCCTGGCCGATTTTCGGCGTACAATCGCCATGGTCATGCAGGATGTGTTTCTGTTTGATGGCACAATTGAGGAAAATATCGGCTTTGGACGGCGTGGTGCCAATCATGATGACATTGTGCGGGCAGCCAAGCTGGCCAATGCGGACGGATTTATTGCTGAACTGGAACACGGGTACGAGACACAGATCGGCGAGCGAGGTAATAAGCTCTCCGGCGGGCAGAAGCAGCGAATCTCCATTGCGCGGGCGATACTGGCCGATCCACCTATATTAATTTTAGATGAGGCGACCAGTTCGCTGGATGCCGTCAGCGAGCGGGCGATTCAGGATTCTCTCCAGCAACTTATGCGCAACCGCACCACCATCATCATTGCCCATCGGCTCAGTACAGTTATGCACGCCGACGCTATCGCCGTACTGGTAGATGGGCGGCTGGTGGAATATGGTAATCATGCTTCGCTAATTCAGCAGGCGGGAATGTATCATGCGATGTTTTCCCAGCAGGCCAGTGCCGGTGCTGGACATGATGGCGTGTTGACCGATGAGATGTGGCGGTCGGTCGGACAGCCATAGCTCTTATGCCCGACCGCATTTTTTCCGAATGCTGGCGTGGCTAATGTTCCGGAGGAAGGTAAAGCGGCCGAAAGGCGGACGATGGGCGGCGCTTGCCGGGACTTGGCCGAAAAATCCAAGCGGGTGAGGCCAGTGGTCGTCTTGGCGTGCCCGAAACAATGGCCAAGCCCGCAA
>JAKAZF010000428.1 GCA_021826605.1 Planctomycetota bacterium
CCGTCCGTTATTATCAGCATGACTTCCGGGTTTAACAACATGAAGAATCGTTACGCGGGCATCGTTGCGTTGCGATATTTGATCGGCCGCCTGCAACGCCCCTATGTCCTGATTTTCTCCAATGTACGGCACCATAATGCGTTCCACGGTTCGCAGATTCTTCTCTACAAGAATCGCAACATGCCGGTTGGAATGCAGGATTACTTCATCGGCGATGCGGCCCAACGCGGAGGCGGCAAACAATCCCTGGTGACCGCCCAGAACAATCCATCCCACGTCATAGCGGTTAGCCGTGAGCGTAATATCCGAGGCGAAATCCGTGCTGACAAAACCCACCGCACTCACTGAAACGTCCATGGCGGCGGCTTGGCGCAACGCCAGTTCGACCGGATCGCTGGCGGTATAAAATGTTTTGCTGCGACGTTCGTGTTCGTCCGGGTTATTCAGATGCAATAAGCAGAGCCTTCCAGTACCTGCACCGAGTAATAAGGTTCCCACGCGAACCAGCCCGGATGCTGTTTGCGGCGAAGACACTGTTACCAGTGCACGGGATTCCCCGGGTGCAGGTTTGAGAGCTTCGGCCGCCTCATCCCGTCGCTGACGTGCCGGAGAATAGACTAAATACAGCAGAGGTGTGGTGATAAAAGTAGTGGCCAGTGCCATAATGACCATCATGGCAAACATCTGCGGAGAAAGCACGTGCAAATTTAATCCGATGTTCAGGACAATAAGTTCCACCAGGCCGCGCGCATTCATCAGCGAACCCAGCACACCGGATTGCCGCCAGGAAAGGCCGGCCACGCGGGCGGCGAAAAAGGAGAAGATCACTTTGGCGGCCGTGGCGATCAGCACCACCAGCAAACATATTTTCCAAAGATGGGCATCATTCAAAAGTCCGATTCTGGTGCGCAGACCGGTGTAGGCAAAAAAGATCGGCAACAGGAACAGCAGAATAAAATCTTCAAGCTTTTCAGTAATATGGCCGACAAATTTACTTTCTGCGGGCATGGCCATTCCCAAAAGAAATGCCCCGAAAATGGCCTGAATTCCGATCCAGTCGGTCATGGCGCTGGAAGCCAGTACCAACAGCAAAATCAGCGCCAGCGTATCGCGTGATAAATATCCGCGGCGCTCATAAAGTCCCTGCAATAAGCGCAGCGCTTTGGGCATCACCAGGAGCATAAATGCAGCGAATACAACGGTCCAGATCAGCGTCATCAGGGCGGAAAAAAGCGGGTTACCGCTTTTGTGTGTGTTTAATCCCACGGAGGTGGAGATTGCGATAACCAGCGCCAGCAGGCACCATCCCACCACATCATTGAGTGCTCCGCAAGCCAGACTGAACGTGCCTACCCGTGAGCGCTGCAGGTTGCGCTCATTGATCATCCGCGCGAGCACCGGAAAAGCGGTGATGGACATGGCAGTGCCAATGAATAGTGCAAAGACCAGCTTGTTGCCGCCCGTACCGTGAAATTCCTGGAAGAGATAAAGCCCCAGAAGGATGCCGCATACCAGCGGCCCGGCGACGCTGGTTCCACCCGTGATGATCAGGGCTTTGCCCTGATTGCGCAGCAGTTTCATGTCCAGTTCCAATCCAACAAGGAACATGAATAAGACCACGCCGATTTGGCTTAATACATTAAGAAATGGATATGGATCCCCTCCCTTATGCACCGGAAACAGCATGCCCAGCACGGCCCCATGATCCAGCAGGCCTAACACGGACGGCCCTAAAATAATGCCGCCCAGCATTTCCCCCACCACACGCGGCTGACCAATCCAGCGCATGATTTTACCGACCACGCGGGCGGTCAGCAGAATAACTGCGATCTGTACCAGCAATTGTAAAATCGGGTGCATACGCCACCTTACGTTGCTTTTGCCACACCAGAGATTCTGCCCCGGACAACAAAGGTTGATCGCCCCTGCCCGGCTACGACCAGCCTTCAGAGTTTACCGAACGGCGCGGCTAAAACCAACCGAAAGATGTAAGCATTTTCTGATTACGGCATCGACACCACGCCGGTTGCGGCAATATCGCGGCTGTTGTATCCCACGGCAATCTGATATTTGCCCACGGGCACCGCCCATTGATCAGCTTTGGTATCAAAATATGCAAAATCACGCCAATCCAATTTCATGGTCACGGTTTTGGTCTGACCGGGTTTGAGATTCACCCGGCTGAAACCCTTGAGCGTTTGCACACATCGATTGGCTTGATCTTCCTGTGGACGTAGATACAACTGTACGATTTCCGCACCGGTTCGCTTGCCGGTATTGGTTACCTGGGCAGTGACTGTGACCGCTCGGGCTTTCCCATTACCAACTGCGGAAATATGCAGTTTGCCGATGGAGAATGTGGTATAGGACAATCCGAAACCAAAGCAATATCGGGGAGAAATATGCTTTTTATCATACCAGCGATATCCGACATAAATTCCCTCGGCAAAATGCACTTCCGGGTTCAGGCCGTAAATATCATGGCCGGGATAATGGCCATACGCCGGTTGCTGCCGCCAATTGCGGGCGAAGGTATCCGGCAGGCGACCGCTGGGATCAATTTTCCCAAAAATAATATCGGCCACGGCCGTATTGCCGTTTTCGCCGGGATACCACGCATAAACAAGGCCCGCGATTTTATGAATCCAGCGGCTCATTGCCACATCGCCACCGGCGTTGACAACCACCACTTGATGCGGATTAAGTTTCGCAATTTCCCGAATGTAACGCCCCTGTGCCGAAGGCAGGTGATATTTGCGATCAAAATCTTCATGCTCCAGGTGTGGGCCGTAACCGACGCACGTGATCACCGCATCAGCGGATTTAATTTCCGCACGCTGCCGGCCGGTTAACATCGGATAATGTATGCGATGCAGGCCGACTTTCATTTCTCCCGGTATCATCGCCCCGTTCTTTTCATTGGGTTGCAACTGAATAATCAACTGATACGTGTGCCCCTTGATAAAATGATAGTCATCCATGAACGCGATGACCGGCCGGGGTCGCCACTGCTCAATAATTTTCTTATGGTTCAGAAAAGCCTCAGCATTGCCGGCGTTACAGTAGAACTTCAACATGTAATTGCCGGTCTTGTGCGGCTTAATTTCCGTAACCCATTGGGCACTAAATCCGGGGCCAACGTGGCGCGGTAATTCACCGGGATGTTCCCAGCTTAAATTCAAACTTTTGACATCATGCACCATAGGGGGAACTGATGTTGATTTAGCTGCCAGAATACTGATTTCCGCTCCCGGTTTGCCGTCCGGCGCATAAAAATCATTCTGACTCCAGTAGGCATTTCCCTGCCCGATATACGGAATGTAAGTTACTTTCGCCTGCGCCCCCGCCGCGTGTTTTACAGCCGCCAGCATACTTACCGGCGTACCGATCGGAATAACGTATCCGCTCCCGCCACCGGTGGTAACGGCGGGCGAAGCCATAGGTCCCAGCACGACGATATGTTTCACGGCAGCCATATTCAGAGGCAAAAAGCTATCCTTGTTGCGCAGCAGAACGGTGCCTTCAGCGGCCACTTTCATTGCGGCGGCAGCGCTGACCGGATTATTGAGCGGGATTCCCTTCTTGGTTTGCGGACGATTCAGAAAGTTTAACGCTACCATCATGCGTAATGTCCGGCGGACATGCTGATTAATATTTGCCATTGTGAGTTTGCCGGATTTAAGCAAGGGTGGAATGGTG
>JAKAZF010000429.1 GCA_021826605.1 Planctomycetota bacterium
ATCTCATCATGCCCGGGCAATCCGGTTATCTGAATGCCGCTTTCAGGGCTGACGTTCTCGGCGATAATGTTGCTGATCAAAATATGCTTAAGCTGTCCGGTGTGCACCGGAGGAGGGGCTCTATTGCGATCACCAAGGGTGATATAGATCGGGCAAATCCTGACATCGTACATTGCGATGTTGGAAATCGTCACATTCTGCAAAATTCCGCCGTCGACTTCCTCAATGGCCAATCCCATGCAATCGTAAAAAGTGCAGTTCGATATGGTAATGTTCTTAAATCCGCCATCAGACTCAGTACCGAGTTTAATGCGCCCGTAACCATAGCGATGGGAGCTTAAAATCATTTTCCCATTCAGCAGCGTTCCCTCCTTGAATCCGGAAACCTGACAATTGGTTATAACCACATTCTCCGTCGGCTGGATCCTGTGGAGTGCATCGGTGCTTTTCAGGCATAAGCCATCGTCATTGGGGGAATTGATCCGGCAGTTTGACACACACACGTTGCGGCAGGCATCAATATCCACGCCGTCACGATCGGTATCAATGATAAGATTGTTCAGTGTCAGCAGATCGCAGCCGGTGGCGAGAACACCAAAATGGCCGCCGTGAAAAATGGTAATATTTTGCAGCAGCACATGGCTGCATAGTTTCAGGGCAATCGCTTTGTCGCCCATGGCGACAGCGCCGTGGTTGACGCCTTTGTCATAGCGAATCAGTCCGCCGCCGTTGATTTCGCCCATTCCGGTAATCGCCACATTGTGCAGGCCCACACCCCATATCAGGCTGTTGTGAAAATAGGTATGGCCGCCATCCTGATACGCCGTGCCGACAAATACCTCCGGTTTGTCATAGGCATGCATGGATTGCGGCGCACCTAAAATTGTGGCTCCTGAATCCAGATGCAGGTTGATGTTGCTTTTCAAGTGGATGCTGCCGCACAGGTAGGTACCCGCCGGCACTTCCACAGTTCCACCCCCGGCTTTTGCCGCCGCGGCAATCGCCCGGTTTATGGCCGGGCTGTCCAAATGCTTTCCATTGCCGATAGCGCCATATGCGCGCACATTATAGATTCCGGAAGCGGTTGAAATAGAATCGGCAGCCGCAAATATTTTGGCACTTCCCCAAGGATTACTCACCGCCCAAATCAACATGAGCATTCCGGGTAAAAGTGATCTAAGGCTTACGCGATTCATCAGTTACATCTCCATGTAGCGAATAAACAGGCCAGAACTATCGAGCGGACAAGTTAGCTCAATTCGGAAATATTTGCAATAATATTTGCGCGAAGTATCAACAATTTTTATGCGCACATTTTTATGTAACGTTGCTGCAGCAATGCCGTGCCGGATCGCATTTGCCGATTTATAAGCGGGTTTGGTGAGTTCTGTGTTTAAAAGTGATGAAAATATTTAGCGTTTCAGTGCGCGGTCTTGCCGGATGTTTCCATCTTTTTAACCTGATATGGCGTAGGCGAAGAGTTATTGAAATCCTTCAGCATAAGGTCATATTTATAATCACGGACGGCCATGAGGCGAATTCGCGATGCCGATGGCAAAATTCTGTAAACAGCCAGCACATGATGGGCCGGATCAGCCAGAATGAATCCCCAATCACTCCGCCCCAATTGCGCGGGGAGCAAATAGGTGCCATCATTCAGTTTTAAACCGCCGGTCAGGGCCGGTGCAGCTTGCACATTACCCGCCAAACCGATTTCCATGGGAAAACCCGGGGCGCTGGAGCGGTTTATTGCCAAAACCAGGCCGTTGATGATCAATCCAATGCCGACACACCAGATTGCCGGGGCCAGACCGAAGCGATTTAACTGCTTTGATTCACGTTCCATGCCGCCATACTAAGCATGGTATGGGTAGGTTGGCAAGGGCCCGCCGGTTCGTCCGGTTCAAGCTTGTGGAGCAAATTTATGATGATTCACCGGGCAGTTCCGCACCGGCCTGCTGTTCAACGGCCAACGGAGCGGACCGGCGACCGCGCGGCTCCACATCCACACGGCTCACGCTCACATATCCCACAAAAACTACGATGAACGCGGTTAATACGACGCTGACAATCAGCGAACCGTATCCCAGGCCGCTCATGCTTTCAGGCTTGCCGAAGTAATCGGCGAAAGATGCACCCATAGGCCGCGTCATGATGTACGCGAACCAAAATGCCAGCACTTTATTAAACGCTCCCAGCCGATAGCCGATGCCTGGAATAATAAACAGAATCGTGAATAAAACGCCGGATACCAGATACCCGAGATGAAAAGTGGCGGCCGTCATATCCCCTGCGGCGGTTCCCAGGGCAAACGTAGCCAGTACGGTCGCCCAATAAAACAATTCGCGTCGCGGGGTAAAAATACTATGAATGGAAAGCGTTCCCTCCACGGGGTTCCACAACGTCAGGATCACCACCAGGGCCGTGGCAAATACCGCGGTGGACATTTCATAAGGCACGCCGAGCACCACGTGCGTAACGTCCGCCACCATGGTGCCAAATATGCTTACCATGACCACCAGTAACCAATAAACCAAGGCAATATACCGCTTAACCCAAAATTGCAGCACAAAGGCGGCAGCGAATCCGACCGCCCCCAAAATGACGGCCGCATATGGGTTGATATGGAACACCAGATAATCCGATGTGGCCTCGCCCATGGCGGTGGTGAGTATCTTGATAATCCAGAAATAAATCGTGATTTCCGGCACCTTGGACAGGGCCCGGCCCGCAACGGCGATATTTGAAACAGATTTTTGATTGCTCATTTCAACCCGGTGCATTTCCCAATGAATCCGCAATTTATGCCGCAATGGCCGCGTTTGAGTCCCGACGCGGATGTTCCAGAATTACAATACGAAATCGTCGGCAAGAAAGATGCATAAAATTTCATTTTTTTCACGGAAGGCGGTTATCGGACAACATTTAAAATCTCTTTTTTCCAGCAAGCCGGATTTCAGCGGCCGACATCGCCAGAATCGGGGAATTGCCGAAGTAATTTCCAACTTTAAACGCCGGAGCCGCCAAAAAAAACCGCCGCTGATGTTAAACTGCGATTTTAAAACCGCGGTCGGACATCATCACGGCGGGTAAACGTGAAAACGCAACGAAATCGGCGACCGGCATTTGCGGCCGAAGGCGCTTATTTCAAGCTGGCCAGGATTTCGTCTTTCACATGGTTGGGAACCTGGGCATAGCTGTGCGGTTCCATGGTGTAATTCGCGCGTCCCTGGGTAAGTGACCGCAAAATTGTGGAATAGCCGAACATGCTGGCCAGTGGCACCGTGGCGTCAATAATCTGCGTGTTGCCGCGAGTTTCCGTGTTTTCAATCATGGCACGGCGGCTGCTGATATCGCCCTGTACCGGGCCGGCGAATTCCACCGGCGTGGTGACCTGCAGTTTCATGATCGGTTCGAGCAGAACCGGTCCGGCTTTTTTGCACGCCGCCTGCATGGCCAGAATGCCGGCCTGCTCAAAGGCGATCTGCGATGAATCCACATCGTGATAGCTGCCGTCGAAAAGTGCAACTTTCATATTAAGCATGGGAAAGCCGCCGAGCACGCCGGATTTTGCCGCCTGGCGCACACCGTATTCAACGGAAGGAATGTATTCACGCGGAATCGCACCGCCCTTGATTTCGTTGACAAACAGCAGCGTGTCTTCGGAATCATCGCCTTCCACCGGTGTGTACGGCT
>JAKAZF010000430.1 GCA_021826605.1 Planctomycetota bacterium
TATACGCAACAGGAACCCAGCACATATGCGTTTACCGCCATGCGGTTGATTATATCGGGCGAGGCCCGATATGAGGATTTGGCTCCGCAATTGGCGCGATTCGCCCGCGAGCGGGAGTTGGCCCGTAAACGGCGGGCCGCGAAAAAATCGGTGTAAACCGCTCCGGGAGATTTTTGTCTCCGGCGGGAAGCGGCGCTGCCGCATGCGCGGAACTCTCCCGATTCAAACACCTGTGCCCGCCACTTTATGACGCCCGCCGAGCGATGCCGCGAAAACGCCCTATTGCAAAAGCCGTGCCGGACGCTACTGGGTGGAAACCCGCGGCCGTCTTCGCGAGTGGGGCGTCGATAACTTTCGCATTACGGCCGCGGCCGACGGCCATTGAATGCCTTCCCGATATCCATCGGAACTGCGGGACTGCGATGTCTCATTACCATTGCCGCCGCAATGCACCTGAAATGCAGTCCCGATGGCAATCGGGGTGGAAACCCGCGGCCGTCTTCGCGAATGGGGGCATCGATAACATTCGGATCAGGGGCGGCAGCGACTGATTTTTCTCCAGCCGCATTTGCTCTCCTCTCTCCTGTCTCCAAACTCCTGCTCTATTTTGCCTGCGGTAAAAATGCGCCCGGCGGGAGTCGAACCTGCCAGAATGAGTATCGCCCAGATTTCATCGACAATTTCGCATGGTGCAAAATGGTTTGACTGCCAGCCCGCAACAGGGTAAGGAGTTGGTAGATTTGGTTGAAAATCGGTCAACTCTACCGGTGAAGGTCAAACATGCCACCTTAGCGGTGGTAACGGTATCTTGAAAGAAATCGCCTATCGATGGACTGCTGTCCGCCGTCCTCAATTGTCTAATGGTGGCTCCTCATCGAGACATCAGGAATTAAACGGTATCCGTCTCCTCTTGGCCCTCAAATATATTTGGACCATCTCCCAATTGGTGACTGCGAATCGTAATGTAATATATCAGTTACAGCAGAAGTCCGGTGCACCTGGCTACTGATGGAACGGAATCATATTCCGAGTTGGCGTACCGTTTTGGGATAGAATCGTATTATTGAGTCATGTATTTCATGTATGTTTTTAATACTTACAGTTGTAATTACATTTTTCATATTGTATGGTAACGGATATATTTGTTGATCTTTTGCAGGTAAGTGGACTTAAGAATTTAAAATCTTCCGGTTCCAAGCGATGCGAAATACGGTGTTATGACGAGAATTGACCAGCAAGCGAATTATAGACCACGATTTGATTGTCTGCTGTATGGAGGTGATTACAATCCGGAACAGTGGATGAATTATGCTGGGGTGTGGGAGCAGGACATGCGACTGATGCGGCTGGCAAACGTCAATACCGTCAGTATCGGCATTTTTTCATGGGCAGAGCTGGAACCCAGTGAGGGTTTCTATACTTTCGATTGGCTGGACCGTGTATTTGAAAAACTGGCGGCCAATGGCCGGCGCATTATTCTCGCCACGCCGAGCGGTGGCAAACCAAATTGGCTGGCCGCACGTTACCCGGAAGTACGTCGTGTCAACGAACAGGGCATGCGCGAGCCGCAGCGAGGACGGCATAATCACTGCATCACTTCGCCGATCTACCGTAAAAAGATAACGGAAATAAATACGCTCCTGGCACAACGCTACGGCGCGCATCCAGCGCTGCTGCTTTGGCACATCGGCAATGAATTCACCGGATATTGCTATTGTGACTTATGCATGGCGGCATTCCGACTCTGGCTCCGAAACAAATATGGCACTTTGGAGAAACTGAATCATGCGTGGTGGGCAACATTCTGGAGTCATCGGTTTACCTCGTGGGATCAGGTAAATTGTATCGATCCGAATATTCACGGGATGATCTTGGATTGGCGGCGGTTTATGACGAGCCAGGTCATCGACTTTATTGCGGTGGAATGTGAACCCTTGCGCCGTCATGCACCGCATATTCCGGCGACCACCAATTTCATTGGTCTGATTGATTTTGATGAGGCTTATGACTACTCCAAGATTGCACAATCCATGGATATTGCCAGTTGGGACAGCTATCCGTTCTGGCATAATCGGTCGCCGTCCGAAGGCGGTGATGCTTCGGTGGCCTGTGATACCGCGTTTGTGCATGATCTCACGCGAGCTATGAAGCCCGATCGTTCATGGTTATTGATGGAAACCACCCCCAGCGCCCAGAATTGGACACCCGTTTCACGCCTGCGGCGGCCGGGAATGCTGCGACTCAACGGTTTGCAGGCGGTAGCGCATGGATCTGACTCTGTGCTGTATTTTCAATGGCGCAAAAGCCGCGGCGGTTGCGAGAAATTCCATGGCGCGGTGGTGGATCACGCCGGCCATGAGCATACTCGTGTGTTTCAGGATGTGACGGCGCTGGGGGCGGAGCTTGGCAAGCTCTCCAGTGTTGCGGGTTCACTGATTCGACCGCGAGCGGCCGTCATATATGACTGGGAAAATCGTTGGGCGATTGATGCGGCATTGGGGCCGCGTAATGTCAACAAGGATTATCTGCCGACTTGCCGGGCGCATTATCGGGAATTCTGGCGGCGGGGCGTCGCGGTGGATGTAATATCTTCAATTGCGAATCTGGAACCATATCGGATTGTCGTCGCACCGATGCTCTATATGTTACGTCCGGGTGTGGCGGAAAACATTGCGAGATTTGTAAATGCAGGCGGAACATTTGTCGCCACATACATGACGGGTATCGCCGATGAGAATGACCTGTGCTTCCTCGGTGGATTCCCCGGCCCATTGAAAGAGGTTCTCGGTATATGGGTTGAAGAAACCGATGTCCTTAACGATTTCGACCGGCAAACGGTTGTGGCCGGAGAGAATGCGTTGGAACTGGGCCTTTCTGGCCATTATGCGGCACAGCATTATGTCGATTTGTTGCATCTGCGCGGCTCCGAAGCACTGGCGTATTATAGCGACGAATTTGTTGCCGGAAGACCGGCGGTGACGCGGAATCGGTATGGTGGAGGTATCGCCTATTATGTGGCTTCGCGCAATGATGCTCATTTTCTCTCTGATTTTCTGGGCGGTGTTATCCGTGAAGCGGGAATCAAGTCGGCGGCGGGTTTGCCGGCCTTCCATCCACTGCCACACGGACTGAGCATGCAGGTGCGCACAGACGGAAAGACAGATACGCTGTTTGTTATGAACTTTTCGGATGTTGAGAGGCAGGCACCTATTGGAAAAGGCTTTTTGAATGTGAATGGCGAGACGGTTCCTGAAGTGGTAAAGATTTCCGGTTATACGACTTGCATTTTCTTCCGAACCGGTGATACCGTATAAGGTTCGCAAGCTTATTATTTGGTCATCAATAGGCAAAACGAGAATTTTGTGGAGGCTAAAAAATATTATCGGACGTCTTAATGTACTAAGATTGTAATAAATCTTGATTATTTATGTAACATGTAATATTATGCAATTTATGGTGAAGGCATTAAGTCAAGCGTTGTTAGCGGATAAATTAAATCTTGCGGCCCCTACTGTATCGCGGGCGTTACGTGGACATCCGGGCATCAACCCGGATACGCGGAAACGCGTTCTGGCCATGGCAGAGAAATTGGGGTACAACCTGGCTCCCCGTCGTCCAAGACGCGATTCCAGTAAACATATGGCGTTGGGTGTTCTGATTCAAAGCCCGATGGGCAGTTGG
>JAKAZF010000431.1 GCA_021826605.1 Planctomycetota bacterium
ATTTTTTCATTCGCCATTCGCGGCGATAAACAACATTAATGGAGTATTCATGACGCCAACCGAACGCAAGCTCATCAACATTCTCAAGGATGGCCTGAAATTGCGCATGGACATCGCCTTGATCCAGCCCGATACGGTTATATTCGGAAAAAATGGACTGGGTTTGGATTCGGTTGATGTGCTTGAAATTGCGGTGCTGGTCGATAAGCATTTTGGCGTGCAATTACAGGATCAGAATGATGAAGTACGTGCTGCGCTTACGAATATTGCATCATTGGCGGCATACATTGATCGTCATAACTCCGCGGGCGTGCAACCTTGAACGAGTCTGGCTTTGAATGGTGAAAACGAAATTTTGGGGGCATGTTCCGGCGCGCAGATCGTTCCACCGGCACCAGCCCTGATAGCGGGCCATACCGGCAGTGTATCAACCCGGGCGTGCTTTGCATCGCAGCATACCGGCTTTCATGGGCATTTTCCTGGCAATGCGGTGTTGCCCGGATTTTTACATATTGAGTTGGTCCTCGATATTCTTCGGTATTATTTTAAAGAAGTGGAACTTGTTGCCGTTCGAAGCGCAAAATATATCCTGCCGATTCTTCCCGATCAAATTGTAGAGGTAAACATATCTATCGCTGTGGGCGCTTTGATTACCGCCCGGCTTCAGGTTGCGGATGCGGTCGTATCGGTGCTGGATTTGACTGTATCCGGCATGACCGAAGACCCGGCCCAGAAATCGTAAAAATTCCCCCACTGGTATGGATATTGCCTCAAAAGCTCTTCAAGATCAGCGGCATAATCCTGGGCCGCTTTTTGGATTAACTGCTCTCGTGATATGCCGGACTGCAAGTCATAGCATCGGGGCTCGGAAACAAACATCCGATATCGCCGGGAACTTTGGCGCAGCGTAAACGCTGTGACCACCACCGCGTTGCCCGCAACGGCTGCGGTAAATGGTCCGGCTGGCAGCGCTACATTCTCGCCCATCAGCCGCACCTGCACGCTGCGTCCACCCATTACCCGATCCGCCCGGATTCCCACGTACTGCCGCTGACGCAGGGCCGCCATAATCTGTAATCCCGCCGCCAGTGGGTCGGTGGAATTGATAAACTTCATGCCCTTGAGCATTTTCCACTGATCCTGATGAAATTGCTCGGTGCTGTCGCTGAAGTCGCGGTACATGACAAAGTGCATTTTCTCCGGTTCGATATAAGTTCGTAACCAGGGGGCGGCAATTTCCAGTGCGCCAAAGTGCGCGGTAAGAATTAAAACGCCGCGCTGCACATGCAACGCCCGCTTCAGCCGGTCGCGATGATCCGATTCCACCATGATGCCGGCATCCGCTGCGGCCAATGCAACACTGCGATCCAGAATCAGTATGCCAAACATGCAAAGTTGCTTATAGCTGTGCCAATACAGCCTCCAGTGGCCGTTGATGGATCGAACACGTCTTAAAAAATTCATGCTTCCCAGTCGCGCCGGCTTGTTTGCCAGCCAAAACCCCAGCGCAACAACCGCAACGGCAAAGTAACCCAGTGCGGGCAACCGTCGGCCTAGAAACAGCATAAACATGTTGCCCCGATATCCGAAGCGATGCTTTGCTCGAATGGTGGGTTTAACGGAATCAGGTGCCGCAACATTAGTCATGCCGACTAGTTTATCACACCGTCAGCCGCGGGCTACCGTGTCAGGTGCGACACCGTTTCCCGCCGGCCGCTCGGGAATCAAAATGGCAAAATGGCAACCAGCAGACCCCCAGCACTGGCGGTTTCCGGCCTCAGCCGGTACAAAAGGTATCGAGAATTTATTTGGTATTGGTAAAAGAGCATGGCATTTGGATTTATAAAAAAGGCATTGGGGCAAAGCGTTGAGAAATTGCGCAGCGGCTTAACCCGCACACGTGATGCGCTGGTGGGATCGTTACGCACACTGTTAACCGGTCGAAAACTCGATCAACAACTGCTGGATGAGTTGCGACAGCGCCTGATAACCGCCGATCTGGGCGTAATGGCAACCGATCACATTATTTCCGATTTGAATGCGGCCTGGAAAGAAGGTCGCGTTCAATCCGGCGATGAAGTGCTCGCTTTTCTGAAAGAGGATATGCGAGCGTACTGGCCCGTGGAATCGCGGGCTTTAAGATTTGCTCCATCAGGCCCCACCGTTATTTTGGTAACCGGAATTAATGGTGCGGGCAAAACCACGAGCATTGCCAAGCTCGGTCAATACTTGAAAAATCAGAATAAAACAGTCATGGTCGCCGCGTGCGACACATTCCGCGCCGCCGCGGTTGATCAATTAACCATCTGGGCCGGGCGCATCGGCGTGGAGATTGTTAAGCATCAGATGGGCAGTGATCCGGCGGCGGTGGCATTTGACGCATGCAAGGCGGCGGTGGCCAGAAATATAGATGTGCTGATTATCGACACGGCCGGTCGCCTGCACACGCAGGATCATTTGATGCGCGAATTGGAAAAAATTCGCCGCGTTATCCAGAAAATAATCCCCGCCGCGCCGCATGAATCACTGCTGGTGCTCGATGCCACCATCGGACAGAACGCGATCCGGCAGGCCGAAGAATTTACCAAATCCGTTGAATTGACCGGGATATTTTTAGCCAAACTCGACGGCACGGCGAAAGGGGGCATCGTTGTCGCGATTCGTCGACAATTAAATCTGCCGGTAAAATTTGTCGGTTTGGGGGAAACGCCTGAGGATATTGCCCCATTTAATCCTGACGAGTTTGTTGAGGCTCTGTTTGCAACTTAAGAAGTAATCGGCGTACGTATGGGCGGTGGGGGGGCATTAACACTCGTTCAAATCAGCGGGTTGTAAACTGCTTTTCAAAATTCAAGCCCCTCGCGATAAGATCGTTAAACATCTTGGTTAAGCGGTTATATGTTCATTGTTACGTGAAAGTGTCAAATTTATAGGATGTATTTGACATGAGAAAAAATAATTAAATTTTACTTGACAAACAAGTTTAACCGGTTAAACTTGTCTAAAGTAGTAGCTTTCGCTACCAAATGTACTTTATTAAGGAGAGTATCATGAATCGTTTCACATCCCACCGTTCCTGGGCTGCCCTGCTGGGTATAGCTGCAGGAGTAACCGCATCAGCCATGGCAGGTTCCGCTGCGCACGCCTCGGCAACCGCCAGCGACAACGCCGCGAATTACCAGGGCGGCGGAGGAACTACCAACGTCTGGGTAAATTCCAGTAATCCAAACAGCCTTTCCCCTGCGGAACCCAACGCCGGTACCGGTTTCGGTGACTGGACAATTTCCAATCAGCAGAGCACCACACCACCTTACAATGGTTCGGGGTTAAACACCTTTGATACAAGCAACCCGATTAACACGAATGGAAACTATTGGTACATGTACGCCAATGGCGGCTCGGCCACCCCTCGTACCGACCTTTATCGGGCTTTTACGGGGGCGCTCAGCGCTGGGCAGTCGTTCAGCGTTGCTTTACAAACATCAGGCTTGGGTGCCTCTGCCGCGGACGGACTCCCCAGCTTCGGATTCTCCTTGGACTCCGGCACAGCCCCGTCGCTCTCTGCTGCTAGCGTTAACGTGACCTCCGCAGGCACCGGACCCTCTTCGGCCACAACCTACGCCGACGCCAATGCACTATTTAGCCTGAGTTTCAATGAGCTTGCACCGAG
>JAKAZF010000432.1:0-2649 GCA_021826605.1 Planctomycetota bacterium
AATTGAAGTAGGTCGGGGCGAAATCGGGGACCATGCCGTTGGGCCGCTGTGCAATACGCATATTGTCCGCCGTTTGCTCGTACAACTTCGGCACGAAATAATTGTCCATAATCCCCGGCCCCGCCAGGTACGTATCCTCCAGCCAACCGGTTTTTTCCCGTGTAGGGCAGTCGGTGATGATGCTGACCATGTTGTTGACCATGGCCATGGTGATCAGGTGATGAATCTGGTTTAGCAGTTTGTTACTGCATGCAAAACGGCCAATGGTCGGGGCCGAGGTATGCGTGGCCTGACCGGTCACCGCCAATACCACCGGTAGAACAGTGGAATTGGGTGCTGGTGCGGCGTTGACCTGCACATAGCGAAAGCCGAAATAGGAAAATAGTGGATGAAATGTCTCCACGCCTTTACCGTTGAGCGTATACGTGCACCATATTGGCCCCGCGCAGGATTGCCACTGCGTGCCATCGGGATGCAATAATTCCGAAGGATACACAACAAGCTGCGAACCCGCCGGTCCGCGAGCCTTGATAACAAATCGGCCTGCCATGTTCTGGCCGAGATCATAAACGCTTACTCCCGTTCGTGGATGCGTGACGCGAACGGGTTTATAGACCTGCATGACCTTTACCGGCGGAGCGATTTGTGCCGTCAGCACGCCGCCCGGGCCATGCGTTTCAACGGCATAATGCCAATGCGATGCGTTAAACTTCGGCTTATCCCAGCCGGGAACAGCTTCCAGGGCGTTGTAATCCTCTCCGCCATAGACATTACAAAATGTAATCGGCCCCGGTGCCGTGCGCCACTGGCTACTGCTGACAATATTTTGCGATGTTCCGTCTTTGAACGTGATGTGCAACTGCATAATCATTTTCGGTGGGCCAAAACTCGCCGGGGCATGGTTGTATCGGCCCGGAAAGTCGGCGCTGTCGTACATTCCGGTCCCCAGCATGACGCCCAGAGTGTTTTTGCCGCGATGCAACCGGCGCGTGACCGTGTAGGTGTTGTAGTCCACGACCTTGCGGTAATCGGTCCAGGCGGGTTGCATGACATCGTGCCCGATTTTATGACCATTTATTAACAATTTATATTGCCCCAGACCGGAAATATACACCACGGCATGGGCGATCGGTTTATCAACGGTTAAGGTATGGCGAAACATCGGCAATCCGGTCATCGGCGGTCTCACTTTGCCCCACGGGCCGCTGCCATAGGCGGCAATCACCGCAGCGTTTTTCCAGCCCGCAGCATTAAATTGCAAACTTTTCCAGCCCGGCCTCCGCACGCGGGAAATTTTCCAAGTTGTATCGACGGGCACGGTCTGCGGCTTTCCGTTGCGCGGGGTTATCGTCAGCAGGCCAAATAATCCCGCAGGATTTGGTGACGTTCCGCCGTTGGTCGCCAAAATTGCCAGAACATTTCGGCCCGGGTGTAGAAGCGGCATAGCATTGATTCGCTGCATGATGCGCCAATGCATTCCGGCACCGGCGAATTTGCCATTGATGAATAACTGGAAATTATTATCAGCGGTTAAATCGAACTGTGCCTTGGTGAGGATTTGACCGGGTGGCAAATAAATAATTTTGCGGAAGTAAACGCTCCCCACCGGAGCGTTAATGCCAACGCCCGGCAGCCAAACCCAGGAAAGATGTTGCAATGCTGCACCGGACATGGGCCGCGGTGCGGAAATCCATCGGGCATGCCATTGGCTTCTGGTCAGCAGTCCCATCGTCCACAATGCCGGCTTGCTCCACGCGGAAGCGTGGCCGGATGCACCCCACACGCGCACTTTCCACCAGCATCGCTGACCGGACACCAGTTGCCGACCGGCGTAGCGGATGTTCACAGACTGATTGGACGACACCTTGAGTGAGTTCCAAAGATCGCCGGAATTGGCCAGTAATGTTGCGCGGCTGGAGGCCACTAAAATCTGATAGGCAGTTTGGCGCAAGCCGGTCAGGCTGGTCCAATCTGCGCTCAGTTGCCAGCCAAGGCGCGGGTGGGAGCTCTGAATTCCCAATGGGCGTACAGAATAGTCGCACCGCAGGGCCGTTGGCGCAATGTTGACTGCCGCTGGGGCCGCAAGACACGGATGAGCGGCACAGAAAAACAATGCCAAAAGACTATATGTAATTTTGCGGTAAGCCATTATTCTTTTCATTGATGTCTGCTCCGAGGTTGCATGTCATGGGCCTTGAAGGAATAAAAGGAAATTCGGTTTGCCTGATTGTAGCAGTTACTTTCAATTTCAAAAGGCGGTAAGCGCGGGCGCGTCGTGGTTAGAGAGCACCGTGGTGGTAACCCGGTGGTTCGTTGGCGGCACTGGATCAACCACCGGATTAATCATCCGGTGCTCTACAGATCGTGACAACGCGTACCTTAACACGATGGTAAAGCCGCGCTGCAGTGGGGGGTACAAAAAGCACGCCATCGCAATCCCGGGCACTACTTGGACAAGCTCCGGGCGTGGCAATATTTCCTGGCAACGCACCGTGCGGGAAAGCTTCACAAAGCCGCCGGCTCTGCCGGTGGTGGAACGCACGATAAAAGAATCTCTGGCAGGCTCTTGACGCGACGGTAAAAAACATTGTGATTTACGCCTGATTTAGCGTTATTTCGGCCATGCCCGGAAAATTGCCGTGCTCCAGG